>JBLNAW010000065.1:0-8174 GCA_050259555.1 Solirubrobacterales bacterium | reverse complement strand
GATCGATGCGGTACCGCTCCTGCACGAGCGCACCATGCTCGACGGCAGGCCGACCGCCTACGTGTGCGAGCGATTCACGTGTCAGCTCCCCGTGACCGAGCCGGAAGCGCTCGCCGATCAGCTCAGGGTCTGAGGCTCACGAGATCGACTCGAGGGCGGCGTCGAGCAGGCTCCGGGCCTCCTCGGCGATGCCCCGAAGATCGGGGTGGTCTGCCATCTCCGCGATGATCTCGGGGTCGAGGGCCGAGACCATCGTCCGGTCGCCGTGCGTGCGCACCACGACGTTGCACGGCAAGAGCAAGCCGACGTCCGGCTCGAGCTCGAGCGCCCGGTACGCGAGCATGGGGTTGCACGCCCCGAGGATCACGTAGGGGTCGACGTCGACGTCGATCTTCTCCTTCAGGGTGGCCTGCACGTCGATCTCGGTCAGCGTGCCGAACCCCTGCGCCTTCAGGGCCTCCTTGACCTTCGGCACGGCCTCGGCGACCGGGTCGTCGATCAAGACCGTTCGTCCGTATCCCATCGTCCACCTCCACGGGCGTGGCGGAGCCGTCCTCTAGACGGTACGCCGGTCGGTTCCCGGACGCACCGGTAGCCTGGTTTCCATGAGCACACTGACGGTCGGCGACGAGGCACCCGCGTTCGAACTCCGAGATCAGCACGGGAGGTCGGTCGCGCTCGAGGACCGCCGCGGCCGCACGGTGCTCGTCTACTTCTATCCGCAGGCGGACACTCCCGGCTGCACTATCCAATCCTGCGCGGTGCGCGACTCGCGCGAGGACCTCGCCGGCCTCGGCGTGGACGTGCTCGGCATCAGCCCCGACGAGCCGGGCGACCAGGCCGCGTTCGACGAGAAGTTCTCGCTCGGCTTCCCCCTGCTGTCCGACCCCGACCACTCGGTCGCCGAGGCCTGGGGGGTCTGGGGCGAGAAGTCGAGGGACGGACGCACGTACATGGGCATCGTCCGCTCCTCGTTCCTCGTGGACGGGGACGGCAGGATCTCACACGCCTGGTACGGGGTGTCTCCCGAGGACACCGTGCCGAACGCTCGCGCCGCTCTCGACAGCTGAAGCTGCGCCCGGCCGGGATCGGCTGGGGCTCACGGTGTGTCGAGGATGTCGTGAGGTCGCGGCTCCGCCAGGTAGGCTCGCGCTCCATGATGGTCGTTCGGGCGATCGCCTTCGTCGCCGGGGTTCTGGTCGTGTTCTTCACGGCCCGGTCCGCGATCCGCACGATCTTGGTCCCCCGGCCGCTCCAGGCACAACTGTCGCGGGCGGTATTCGTGCTCGTCCGGCGGGTCTTCCGCCTGCGAGCGAGCGAACGCCACGACTACGAGCAGCGGGATCGAGTGATGGCCCTGTACGCGCCGATCGCTCTCATCACGTTGCTCGCGACCTGGCTGATCCTCATCCTGGGGGGGTTCGTCGCGATCCTGTGGGGCCTCGGGGTCGCGCCGCTGCGTGAGGCGTTCGTCATGTCCGGCTCCTCGCTGTTCACCCTCGGGTTCGCGAGACCCGAGCAACTTTGGGCCGACGTCGCGGCGTTCACCGAGGCCGCGATGGGACTGTTCCTCCTCGCCCTGCTCATCACGTACCTGCCGAGCCTGTACTCGGCCTTCCAGCGGCGCGAGGCGGGGGTCTCCAAGCTCGAGGTCCGGGCCGGGGTGCCGCCGTCGGGGGTCTACCTGATCGAGCTCGCCTGGACGGTGGGCCGGATGGAGACGCTGCACGACCTCTGGGCGTCCTGGGAGGACTGGTTCGTCGACGTGGACGAGAGCCACTCCTCGTTCCCGGCGCTCGCGTTCTTCCGCTCACCGCATCCGGAGGAGTCGTGGGTCACGGCGGCCGGCGCGATCCTGGACGGTGCGTCGCTCTACGCCTCGAGCGTGGACGTCGGCGGCCGCGTGCCCGAGCCGGAGTTCATGATCCGATCCGGGTACCTGTGCCTACGTCACGTCGCGGATTTCTTCGGCCTGCCGGTCGACCACGACCCAGCGCCCACCGACCCGATCTCGGTCGAGCGAGCGGAGTTCGAAGCCGCCTACGACCGGCTTTCGGCAGCCGGCGTCCCGATGAAGGCGGACCGAGCGCAGGCGTGGCGCGACTTCGCCGGATGGCGCGTGAACTACGACGCCGCGCTCCTCGGGCTCGCGCGACTCACGATGGCACCCCCCGCGACGTGGTCCTCGGACCGCGTGCGCGAGGGGAACATGGTGCCGCCGATCGTCCGCCGCTCGCGCAGGCGCGCGTAGACTGGCCGCTCGCTCACGCACCCCAGAGACAGGAGACCGCGATGACCACCGCCACGTTCGTCACGTCCATGGGCTCGTTCACCGTCCGCTTGATGCCCGAGCACGCGCCGAAGACCGTCGCGAACTTCGTCGAGCTCGCCACCGGCGCTCGCGAGTGGACCGACCCGCGGAACGGCACGAAGAGGACCGAGCCGCTCTACGACGGCACGATCTTCCACCGCGTGATCGCGAACTTCATGATCCAGGGCGGCGATCCGACGGGGACCGGCACCGGCGGACCAGGCTACCGGTTCGAGGACGAGGTCCCGCCCGGCGGTCCGAGCTTCGACCGCCCCGGCCTGCTGGCGATGGCGAACGCGGGCCCGGGCACGAACGGCTGCCAGTTCTTCGTCACCGTGACGCCGACCGCCTGGCTGACCGGCAAGCACACGATCTTCGGCGAGGTCACCGAGGGCTACGACGTCGTCGAGGCCATCTCGAAGGTCTCGACGGGCGCGATGGACCGGCCGAGCCCCGACGTCGTGCTCGAGCGCGTCGAGATCGCGGAGGCCTGAACCGCCGAGCTACGCCCCCGCCTTGAAGCGGCCCCACTCGTCCTGCCAGATCTGGTCGATCTCGGCCGGCAGAGCGAGCACCGGCTGTCCGGCCGCGAAGTCGCTCTCGGTCACGAGCGTGGAGACGAGGTTCGGGGGGACGTAGCCCGCCTTGCGGAACTGCTCCTCGTCCACGCCCTGGAACGGTGGCTGGAAGCCCTCGTACCCGAAGTTCGTGAGGCCGACGTCGACGTCCATCAGGAAGTTGAGGAACGCGTGCGCGAGCACGGGGTTCTGCGCCTTCGCGTTCACGACCATCGTGTCGTTCGCGACCTCCCAACCGCCCGTCGGCGGGTAGTAGTAGCCGAGCACGCCGACGTCGGTGCCCTTCGGCAGGTACCAGCGCGCGTAGTTCATGTTCCCCGACCACGAGTACCGCACGTGCGACGTGCCCTCGGCGAGCTTCTGGTAGTCGCCGGCCCCGACCTCGACGTTCACGAGGTCGATGAGCTCGACGAGCGAGTCGACCGCCTTCGCGATCTCGGCCTGGTCGGTGCTGTTGAAGTCGGTCCCGCCGTTCCGCAGCAGCGCCATGCCGATCGTCTCGCGGTACTCGTCGAGGAGGCCGACCTTGCCCTTGTACTTGGGATCCCAGAAGATGTCGAACGGCTGGTCGAGCCCGCTCGGGTCGTCCACGAAGTCCGTTCGGTAGCCGATGCCCGTCTTCCACGTGAGATACGGCATCGTGTAGAGGGCGCCCTTGTCGTACCAGGGGTCCTGGAGCTTGGACCAGATGTTCGCCAGGTTCGGCAGGTAGGTGTGGTTGAGCGGCTGCACGCCCTTGCCGTTCACGAGCTTCGGGATGTTCTCGACCGTCGGGAAGAAGACGTCCCACTCGATCGAGCCGTTCTGGATCTTCGAGATCGCCTCGGACATCCCGGTGAACGGCGTGTACTCGACCTGGACGCCGAACTCGTCCTGGAACTGGTTGATGACCTTCTTGTAGACGTAGTCGTCCCAGTTGTAGATGCGCAGCGGGCCGGCCTCGGGCTGGAGGTTGTCCGCGATCGCGGGGACGTCGTCGAACAGCGGAAGCGTCTGCGGGTTCGTCGGCGAGATGAGCTCGATGCCGCCGGTGCCGCCCGTTACGCCGCCGCCGCCGTCCGTCGTGCTGTCCGAGCACGCGGCGAGGATGGCTGCGAGGGAGGGAAGCGCGATGCCGGTGGCCCCGGCCCGGAGCAGGAACTCCCTGCGGCTCAACCCCGTGCGGCGCTCCTTCGGATGCGGTGACATGCGCTCCCCCTTCGTCGGGCTCTCGGTCGAGTGCCGTCGTGTACGTATACGCGGGAGGCAGGGCTGTCAAGACTGCCGTGAGGGAACCCCTCCAACCCGCGGTCATCCCGGGCCCGGCGGCGAGCGGACTACGATTCGGCCATGTTGCCACCTCGAGCCCGCATGCCGGAAGCGGCATGACCCGACGCCGCCGGAGGACCGAGGAGGCGGGTTCGCTGTCCCTCCTGTACCCCAAGGGGTTCTGGCGGACCGCAGCGACGCCCGGCGTGCTGTGGCTCGTGATCCTGTTCGTGATCCCCTTCTACGCGCTGCTGTCGATGGCCGGCGGCCGCCTCGATCCGGTGTTCGGCAATGCCGTCCCCGAGTGGAACCCGCTGCGCTGGGACCGTGTCTCGTTCCGCTACGTGCTCGAGCAGATCTTCTCGGCGGACGGCATCTACCGCGTCCTGTTCGTCCGCACGCTCGGGTACGTGCTCGGGGCCGTGTCGCTCTGCGTGCTCATCGGGTACCCCGTCGCCTACTACCTCTCGCGTTCGAAGGGACGGTACCGGGGGCTCCTGCTCACGCTCATCGTGATCCCGTTCTGGATCAGCTACCTCATGCGGATGCTCGCGTGGGTCGGGCTGCTCGAGGACGACGGCCTGTTGAACCGCGTGCTGCAGGGCATCGGCATCCTGCACCAGCCGTACCCCTGGCTCGAAGGCAAGGCCGTCACCGTCATCTTCGGGCTCGCGTATGGCTACGTGCCCTTCTTCATCCTGCCGCTGTTCGCCGCGCTCGAACGGATCGACGACGCGCTGTTCGAAGCGGCGTGGGATATGGGCGCGAGCTCCCCGAGGACGTTCCTGCGCGTGACGCTCCCCCTGTCCAAGCAGGGGATGCTCGCGGGGATCGCGATCATCATGCTGCCGATGTTCGGGGACTTCTACACGGCGTTCCTGCTCTCGCAGGGCCGACCCCAGACCAGCATGATCGGTAACGAGATCCAGCGCCTGCTCCTCGAGAGCACGTTCGGCTACGCCCAGGCGAGAGGTGCCGCACTCGTCGTGATGCTCTCGGTGCTCGTGAGCGTGCTCACCATCTACTACCTCTACGCCACGGCGCGCGCGACCCGGGAGGCCCGCCGGTGAACGGGGCGCGGGCGTTCATCGCGAACCCGTGGCGTCGTCGCCGCTTCCTCGGCGTCTGGACGTGGGGGTACATCGTCTGGGCGATCGCGCCCGTCGTGATCGCGATCGCGTTCTCGTTCAACGCGGGTCGGAGCCGGAGCGCGTGGCAGGGCTTCTCGCTCCGCTGGTACGTGACCGACCCCGACCTGTCGGTGCTCCACAACCCCTTGCTACGCATCGCGCTCCTGCAGAGCCTCAAGCTCGCGGTCCTCACGATGCTCGTGGCCACGCCGATCGGCGTGCTCATGGCGCTCGGGCTGGCCCGATGGCGCGGCCGCGGGTCCTCGTCCGCGAACTTCCTCATGCTCCTGCCGCTCGTCACGCCCGAGATCGTGCTCGCGAGCGGGATGTTCCTGGTGTTCGTGTTCCTGTTCGACTTCGTGCCGTTCGGCACGCCGGCGCAGGTGCTGGGACACGTGACCTGGTCGATCCCGTACGTGGTCGTCGTGATGCGGGGCCGGATCTTCGGGCTCGGCGCCGAGTTCGAGGAGGCGGCGATGGACCTGGGCGCGCCGCGCGTCGACGCGATCCGGCGCGTGCTCGTCCCGCTGCTGTACCCGGCGATCTTCGCGAGCTTCATGATCGTGTTCGCGCTGTCGATCGACGACTTCATCACGAGCCAGTTCCTGAGCAGCGGACAGGAGTCGACGACGGTCCCGATGCTGATCTACGCGGGCGGCCGAACCGCGCCGAACCCTTCCCTGAACGCGGTCGCGACGATCATGCTCGTGGTCTCGCTCGGGGCGATCGCCGTCGCGGCCGTGAGCATGCGTGGGTTCACTCGGCGGCGAGGTGGTGCGCAAGGTTCTGCCGGGGAGCTCATCCGCTTCGAGATCTAGGGAGGTCGACGATGCCCGAAGAACGGCGCTTCCTCGAGATGGACGACGGCGTTCGGATCGCCGTCACGCTCTGTTTCCCCGAGGGCGAAGGGCCCTGGCCCGTCCTGTTCGAGGCGCGTCCGTACCGCAAGGACGACATCACCTGGGGCGAGACGTACGGGTACCGGCGCCTGTGCCTCGAGGGCGGGTACGTGGTCTGCCGCGCCGATGTCCGGGGGACCGGCACCTCCGAGGGCGTGCCCGAGGACGAGTACACCGCGCGGGAGCATCGCGACTGGCTCACGGCGTTCGAGTGGCTCGCCGCGCAGCCGTGGAGCACGGGCTCGATCGGCATGTTCGGCAAGTCGTACTCGGGCTTCAACTCCCTCCAGATGGCGATGCTCCGGCCCCCCGCGCTGAAGGCGATCGTCCCGATCTTCGCGACCGACAGCCGCTACACCGACGACGTCCACTACGGCGGCGGCGCGCGCCGGGGCATCGACTTCCTCGACTACCCGCTTTACATGCTCGCGATGAACGCGCTCCCCCCGGTGCCGGGACTCGCCGGCCCCGACTGGCGCGAGCGCTGGCTCGAGCGGATCGCGGTCGCCGAGCCGTGGGCGATCCGCTGGACCGAGGAGCAGGACGACGGCCCCTACTGGCATCACGGCTCGATCCGCGGCCACTACGAGGAGATCGAGGCGGCGACGATGATCGTCGCCGGGCACGCCGACGGCTACCACAACATGGCGTTCCGGACGTTCGAGGCGCTGCGGGCTCCGAGACGGCTGCTGTTCGGACCGTGGAGCCACATGAGCCCCATCTCGGCGCTCCCGGGGCCGCGCATCGATCACGTCCGCGAGATGCTGCGGTGGTTCGACCGCTGGGTGAAGGGCGAGGACAACGGGGTCGACCGCGAGCCGCCGATCCAGATGTTCGTCCGCCGCTCGACCCGCCCCGAGCCCGACCTCGAGGCCTCCCGCGGCGACTGGCGCTTCGAGCCCGCCTGGCCGCCGGAGCGCCTCCGCGAGGACCCCCGCGAGCTCTCCGGCGCAACGGTCGCGGGGCGCGAGCACGAGGCACGCGAGGACGATCTCGACATCCTCGGAGCGGTGGGTGTGACCGGCTCGATCTGGTGCGCGGACGACCTGCCGTTCGGCCCGCCATGGGACCAGCGCGCCGACGAGGCCTTCTCGCTCGTCTACGACTGGCCGGCGCTCGAGGGCGAGCTCGAGATCATGGGTCATCCGCGCGTCGAGGTGAACGTGCGCTCGAGCGTGCCGGTCGCGTTCCTCTCGGCGAAGCTCTGCGACGTGTTCCCCGACGGCGCCTCGGCGCTCGTGACGCGGGGCATCCTGAACCTCACGCACCGGGACTCGCACGAGGATCCGGCGGCGCTCGAGCCGGGGCGTCCGTACGCGGTCACGGTCGAGCTCGACGCCACCTCGTGGATCTTCGAGGCCGGACACCGGGTGCGGCTCGACCTCGCCACCGCCGACTTCCCGAGCACGTGGCCGCCGCCGTACCCGGGCGCGATCTCGATCGAGCGTCCGGGCTCACGGCTCGTGCTCCCCGTGCTCGACGGCCCGCCGCCCGTCTCCGCGATCCCGGTCTTCGAGCCGGGGGAAGTCGTCGCGCATACGCGCGGCGCGACGTGGCGGGTGGAGGACGACGTGCTCGGCCGCACCCGGAGCGTCGTGATCGAGCACGGGTACGAGGAGCGGACCGAGGACGGCACGAGGATCGCCTCGACGGGTGGCGGCAGGATCACGGTCTCGACCGTCGACCCGGGCCGGGCCTCCGCCGAGGGCCGCGCCCGGTTCGAGCTCACGTGGCCGGAGGCCGCAGTGGGGACCGAGGCCGTCGGCTCGCTCCGCACGGATACCGAGACCTACCACCTCGAGCTGGAGCTCACCGTGCGCGAGGACGGCGAGGAGATCGCGAGGCGCCACTGGGAGCGCCGGATCCCGCGCCACCTCCAGTAGGATCGCAGGGACCGCTCGTGTGAACCCGTTGATGACTCGCGGAGGTCTCTCCCCGACGGTGCGTATCAACCCCCTTGATGGGAAACACGCAGGACGACGTCATCAAGGGGGTTGATGCCTGATCC
>JBLNAW010000064.1:0-2523 GCA_050259555.1 Solirubrobacterales bacterium | reverse complement strand
GAGATGTCGCTGCTTCCCGAGTTCAAGGCCGAGCTCGACGAGCGGAACGTCCGCTACACGGAGGTCGGCTCGGTCGCCGAGTGCATCGCCGACTGCGACGTGATCTACATGGAGCCCGTCGTCCAGCCGGACTACACGAAGAGCCGGGACGAGCGCTCGGGCGACGTCGGCATGACGCCCGAGGCCTACCGGGTCACACGAGAGCTGCTGCGGGACAAGGGCAAGGCCGATTCGATCGTCCTGCACTCGCTCCCGCGGATGGACGAGCTGCCGGTCGACGTGGATGACACGCGGCACGCCCGCTACTGGACGGAGGCCTTCAACGGCGTCGTGATGCGGATGGCGCTGCTCGCCCTGGTGCTGGGGGCCGTCGAGTAACGCGATCGAAGCGAGGGGTGGCCATGGGAGAGCGAACGGCCGTCGTGGCGATCGGCGGCAACTCGCTGATCAAGGACACCATGCATCAGACCGTCCGCGACCAGTACATCGCGGCCGGTGAGACGTGCTGGCACATCGCCGCGATGATCCGGGACGGCTGGGACGTCGTGATCACCCACGGCAACGGCCCGCAGGTCGGCTTCATCCTCCGCCGGTCCGAGCTCGCATCCCATGAGCTCCACGAGATCCCGCTCGACGTCTGCGGGGCCGACACGCAGGGCGCGATCGGTTACGCGCTCCAGCAGAACCTCCAGAACGACTTCGCCAGGCTCGGGATCGACCGGGAGGTCGCGACCGTGATCACGCAGACCGAGGTCGCGGCGGACGACCCGGCGTTCCAGGAACCGACGAAGCCGATCGGCTCGTACATGGACGAGGAACAGGCGCGCCAGCGGCGAGAGCGGGACGGGTGGAGCGTCGTCGAGGACGCGGGACGCGGGTGGCGCAGAGTCGTCGCCTCGCCGGCGCCTCGTCGCATCGTCGAGGAGGGCGTCGTCCGCGAGCTCCTGCGGGAGGGGGTCGTCGTCATCGCGGTGGGCGGCGGGGGGATCCCGGTCGTCGCGGACGAGGACGGCGAGCTGCGCGGCGTCGCCGCCGTGATCGACAAGGACCACGCCTCGTCGCTCCTGGCGCGCTCGCTCGGTGCCGAGCTCTTCCTGATCAGCACGTCCATCGAGCAGGTGGCGCTGCGGTTCGGGACGCCCGAGGAGGAGTGGGTGGACCGGCTCACCGTCGAGGAGGCGCGCCGGTACCTCGCGGAGGGCGGCCACTTCGCGCGCGGCAGCATGGCGCCGAAGATCGAGGCCGCGGTCGCCTTCGTCGAGGCCACCGGCGGGACGGCCCTCATCACGAACCCGGAGAACGTCGAGCGGGCGCTCGCGGGCGAGACCGGGACCCGGATCGTGGCGAGCGGGACATGAGCGTGACCATCCGGAACGGTCGTCGGGGAGGTGGAGCCTCGTGGACCTCACGCTGAACGGGGAACCGGTCTCGGTGCAGGTGCGGGCGGACATGAGCCTGCTCGAGCTCCTGCGCGAGGAGCTCGGTGTCACCTCGGCGAAGGACGGATGCGCGCCCGAGGGCTCGTGCGGCGCGTGCACGGTGCTCGTGGACGGCAAGGCCGTCGTCTCGTGTGCGCAGAAGGCGGTGCACGCCGCCGGCCGGAGCATCGTGACCCAGGAGGGCCTGCCCGAAGGCGTCCGCGAGCAGTGGGCCGACGGCTTCGTCGCGAGCGGCGCGTCGCAGTGCGGCTTCTGCTCGCCCGGCATCGTCATGAAGGCCGAGGCGTTCCTCGCGAAGCACCCGGACCCCTCGCGGGACGAGCTCGCGCGCGCGCTGGCCGGCAACCTGTGCCGATGCACGGGCTACGTCAAGATCATCGACGCGATCGAGCTCGTCGCCGGTGCGCGCCGCGGGGAGCCGATGCCCGAGCCCGAGCGCTCGGGCCGCGTGGGCGCGCGGGCGGCCCGGTACCAGGGGCGCGAGCTGGCCCTCGGCGACAAGCCCTACGTGAACGACCTGCGGCCCGAGGGGCTGCTCCACGGCGCGCTGCGGTTCTCGGATCACCCCCGCGCGAAGGTCCTGGAGATCGACGCCTCGGCGGCCGAGGCGCACCCCGGCGTCGTGGCCGTCCTCACCGCCGCCGACGTGCCGGGCGAGCGCACGCAGGGGCTCATCACGCGGGACTGGCGGCAGCTCGTCGCCGTCGGCGAGACGACCGGCTACGTCGGCGACGTGCTCGCGATCGTGGTCGCCGAGACGCGACACACCGCGCTCGAGGCCGCCGAGCTCGTCCGGGTCGAGTACGAGGTGCTCGAGCCGGTGACCGACCCGTTCGTCGCGCTCGAGCCCGATGCGCCGGCCCTCCACGAGGGCGGGAACCTGCTCTCGACCTCGATCGTGAAGCGGGGCGACGTGGACGCCGCGCTCGAAGGCGCTGCCCACGTGCTCACCGAGACCTTCCAGACCCAGTTCATCGAGCACGCCTTCCTCGAGCCCGAGTCCGCCCTGGCCGTGCCGGAGCGGGACGGCTCGGTGCACGTCTCCTCGCAGGGGCAGGGGGTCTGGGAGGACCGGCGGCAGATC
>JBLNAW010000063.1:0-3675 GCA_050259555.1 Solirubrobacterales bacterium | reverse complement strand
CGGCGCATCTTCTCCTCCGCCTCGATCTGCTGCTCCTTCGCCTGCTGGAGGACGGTGAGGAGCTCGGCGGTCTTCGACGCGCCCTGCGCGACCTGCTCCTCGGCCGCCGCCACGCGCAGGTCGGCATCCCGCGCCTGGCTCTCGGCCGCGATGAGGCGCTCGGCCGCCTGTTGGAGCTCGTCGGCCGCCTGACTGATCGCCAGGCCGGCGACCGAGATCGTCCGGGCGAGGTTCCCGGTCTCTGGGGACCCCATCGCGTCCATCGTGTCCGCCATCCGGTTCACCTCCCCTTCCCGCTCGTCGTTGATTTCGAGACCCGGCCGGGACTGAAGATCACCTTGGGGTGCTCGTAGATGTCGTCGTCGTCCGGCTCGATCACGACGTCGTCGTCGTTGGTGAACTCGCGCAGTGCCTCGGCGAGCTTGGCCATGTGGAACCGGTCGGACGTGGAATCGAGCTCCGACTGGATCCGCTCGACCTCGGTCTGCATCTCGGTGGCTCGGCGCTCGGCCACGTCGACGCGCTTGCGCAGGTCCTCGATCTCGACGCTCGGGGTCCGCTGCTCGAGCGCCATCAGGCGTGCCTTGTGGTCGTCGAGATCGGTCTGACGGAGCGCGAGCCGCTCGCGGAGGGCGTTGTTGTCGAGCTCGGCCTTGTGCAGCCGCTCGGCGGTGTCACGCAGCTGGTCGCGCACGGCCTGCAGCTCGTCCTCGGAGTGGTTCGTCAGGTCGTCGGTCATCGCCACCATCGCCTCCATCGCCTTGAGCTCGTCGAGGGTCGTGCGGAATTGGGCCTGGAGATCCTTGAGCGCGACCTCGGTGGCCGCCGTCCGCTGCTCGGCCTTCGCGCGGGCGTCGACCGCGGCCACGAAGGCGGGGTGGGTCTGCACCATCGCCATGCTCGGCTCGGCGGCCCGGGCCCGGACCGAGAGCGCGAACATCACGAGCGAGCCGAGGAGCGCCGCCAGCAGCCCGAGCGCGAGGCGGTACCAAGATCCGGTCGCCTCGGCCGAGATCGGCCCGTACGCCTGGCTCATCTCGGCGACCACGACCTCCCCACCGGGCGCGGTCCACAGCGGGACGTAGGTCTCGAGGACCCCGCCCCGGACCTCGCTCTGCGCCTGCCCGTTCGCCACCCCGTACACGAGGTCACGCAGGTACGAGGGCTTCACGGTGACGACCTTCGGATCGACGTCGTAGAGGATCCGTCCGAGCTCGGAGTAGATCCGGACGGAATCCACAGGGCCGGGATCGACGATCTCGGTCTCGATGGCCGCCTGGAGTGTCTTGGCCCGTTCTCCCGCGATCGGCCCCATCAGGTCTCGCGGCTGAAGGAGCGGCGCGAGCTGGGTCTGCGCCGCGAGCTTCGCGTCGGTCTCGGCTTGCTGCGTCAGCTTCGCGCGGGATGCGGCGGCCGCGAACAGGGTTCCCCCGATGGCGATGACGATGATGAGGGAGAGGGAGCCCCACAGCGCCCGCCGGCCCCGGCGAACGAGATTGCCGAACATCGTGCCCTCCGCTTCTCGACGGTTACAGGGCGTATCGGCATCGGGCCATCCCCCGCGTAGTCCCCCCGATGGCGGATAGTTCGGAATGACTATGCCGTCGTGACCACCTCGTGCCTGACTCGTGCCTGCGCGGATGCGACAACTCATGGCTGCCGGGGGGTTTCGGCGGCCTCCCCGGGTGTGTCGGGGCGAGGCGGTAGGCTTCGACCATGCGGCGCCCCCGGCCCCCTCGCGATGTCCGTCGAACCCGTCCCTGAGTTCCTCCTCAGCCTGGATCCGGTCGCCGCCGGCCACGCGGACGCGGCGGCCGAGTTCGTGGTCGGGCTCCTCGCCGACCCCGGAGCCGACATCCGCGTGCACGAGGGGCAGCTCGGTCTGGCCGAGGAGATCGTCGTGCCGGGACACCCCGACGCGTTCGAGCTCCGGCCGATCGAGGCGGCCGATCCCGGAACCGTGTGGGCGGTCGACGGCGGCTCGAGCGTCGTGGCCGACGGCCGGTCCTTCCAGGTGGTGGTCTACCGCGCGGCCCGCGTCCGCTTCCGGGAGGGTCACACGGACCTCGTCGAGTCGCCGCCGCTGTCGATGCGGGCGACGTCCTCAGAGGGCATGGCGAGGATCGCGCGCGAGGTCCTGACGGAGCTCCTCGGCGCGGCGCCGGAGCAGCTGCCCGAGCCCACGCGACCGGTCGACGCGCTGCGGGAATGGTCCGAGTGGCGGCTCGTGAAGGCCACGATCGAGCGAGCCGATCCGGGCGACCTGGTGCTCGTCGACGGCTCACTCCACGGCGGGCCCACGGTGCCTCCCGCCGTCGTCGACGGCGTGCATCGCACCGCGATCGAGCGCGGGGTGTCGCTCGCCGGGGTCGTGAAGGCCTCGACGTTGTACTGGGGGCGCAACGCACCGCTCGTCACCCTCCTGAAGCGGCGCGGAGACCGAGAGCTCGGACCGGTCCCGTGGGCCGCGCGCATCTCGACCGATCCGGTGTTCGGCCGCCTGTATCCGGGCGAGATCTTCGTCGCGCACCTGGCCTCGACCGCGCCCCATGCGTTCCGGGTGGACGTCGCGCGCGGCCCGACCGAACCCGAGGAGGTGCTCGCGCGCCTCGCCGGGCTCGCGGACGATCCGGCCTTCGTCGGCTACCCGTACCCGCTCGCGCGGGCGCACCAGGCGGCGCGCGTGACCGGATACCAGGTCGTCGACGTGCGGCGGGGGTTCCGGGACGCCCTCTCGCGGCACGGGATGGGGGAGGACGACATCGAGGTCCTGTTCCAGGACTTCCACGAGGTGCTGAACAGGAGCTGACGGGGAGCGGGTCGATGAGCGAGTACAAGGGCCGGATCTTCGGCAAGAGCGTCCAGCAGGCGACCTTCCGGTCGTTCTACGGGACGGACCTGTTCCTCGGCGAGCTCCTCGCGGCGGAGGACGCCGAGCGCGCGCGCCGGTTCCTGTTCCGGGTGATCGACGTGACGTACGGTTCGGACTCGGCCGACCCGACCTGGCCCGAGCGCACCGCCGGCGCCTACATGGCCGGCGACGCCGCCGGCACCCCCTACACCCTCCACGATCCCGAGCAGCGTCTGTACAAGGTCGCCACGTGCGCGCCGCTCGGCTACATCGACGCCGGCGGAGGGTTCCGCAAGCCGAAGTCGTTGCCCGCTCAGTTCGCGCGCGTCACGGCGCCCACAACGGAGGACTTCGCCTTCCTGCGCGAGCGCATGGGTGACGTGCGGATCGGGCTGCTCCGCTCGGGTGAGGACACACTCGACCTGGAGGTGGGGATCCACGGGGAGACGATGACCTCGCACGTCGGGGTGTTCGCGACGACCGGTATGGGCAAATCGAACCTCATGAAGGTCCTTGCGGGGCAAGTGCTTTCATCACAGGGCCGGTACGCGTGCCTCCTGTTCGACCCGCACGGCGAGTACCTGGAAGGAGGCAGCGGCCTCCGCCGAGGTCTGCGCGACCATCCCTGGGCGCCGGACCGCCTGAAGGTCTACGCCACCCGCGCCGCCGGGGCGGCCGCGACGTCCGGTTCCTCACCGACGCGCACGATCCACTCCTCGCGGAAGAAACGGATGAGCCGGTAGATCGCGTCTTCCTGCGCGTGGCTCCACTCGTACGCCGTCTGCAGATCGCCGAGCGTGAGCTCGCCGAGCGAGAGGCGCAGG
>JBLNAW010000062.1:0-12257 GCA_050259555.1 Solirubrobacterales bacterium | reverse complement strand
TCGGCGCGATCACGAAGGGCATCGAGGGCGAGGTCATGGCCGAGCTCGGCGAGATGGTCGAGGCCGGCGTCCGCGTCTTCAGCGACGACGGACACGCCGTCCCCGCGGGTCGTGTGCTCCGCAACGCGCTCACGTACGTCCGCGCGTTCGAGGACGTCGTGATCGCCGAGCACTGCGAGGACGACTCGCTCGCGGGCGAGGGCCAGATGCACGAAGGCGAGCACTCCTACGCGCTCGGCCTCGCCGGGAAGCCGCGGGAGTCCGAGGAGGTGCTCGTGGCGCGCGACATCGCGATCGCGCGGCTCACGGGCGGACGGCTGCACCTGCTGCACCTGTCCTCGGCGGGATCGGTCGAGATGGTCCGGCGCGCGAAGGCCGAGGGCCTGCGCGTCAGCGCCGAGGTCACGCCGCACCACCTCGTGTTCACCGACGCCGACCTCGTCACCTACGACACGAACTTCAAGGTGAACCCGCCGATCCGCACCGCCGAGGACCGGGAAGCGCTGCGGGCGGGGCTCGCCGACGGGACGATCGACGTCGTCGGGACCGACCACGCCCCACACGCGGTGGAGGAGAAGGAGGTCGAGTTCGACCAGGCCCCGCCGGGGACGATCGGCCTCGAGACCGCGCTCGCGGCGGTCCTCACGCACCTCGTCGAGCCCGGGGTCCTCTCGCTCCCGCGGGCGATCGAGGTGCTCTCGACCGCCCCGGCGAGGTTGATCGGCGCGACCGAGCACGGCGGTCCGCTCGAGCCGGGCCGTGCCGCGAACCTCTTCGTCTTCGATCCCGCCGCCGAGTGGCTCGTCGAGCCGCCGTTCGCCTCCCGCAGCCGCAACTGCGCCTTCAACGGCACGACGCTGCGTGGCAAGGTCGTCCACACGGTCTACCGCGGCGAGCTCGTCGTCACCGACGGCAAGGCCCAACGATGACCGAGAAGAAACGCATCATGGCGAACGCCTGCTTCGAGCACATCGGCTCGCACCTCGGCGAGGTCATCATGGAGCGTGTGCTCGAGCAGGGCTGGCTCGAGGAGACCGGCAACCGTCGCTACCGCATCACCGACGATGGCGTGAAAGGGTTCGAGCGCTGGGGTATCGACGTCCGGCCGCTCCTCGAGGACCGCACGTGATCCGCGGGGACCGCCCGTGACCCGAGCCCCCGAAGCCCTCCTCGCGCTCGAGGACGGCACGGTCTTCCGAGGCGCCTCCTTCGGCGCGCCCGGCGAGGCCTTCGGCGAAGCCGTCTTCAACACTTCGATGTCCGGCTATCAGGAGGTCCTCACCGACCCCTCCTACGCCCGCCAGATCGTCACGATGACCTCGCCCCAGCAGGGCAACTACGGCATGAACGCCGAGGACCCCGAATCGCCGCACGTCCGCGTCGCCGGCTTCGTCGTCCGCGAGGCGAGTCGCCGCGCCTCCTCCTGGCGCGCCGAGCGCACCCTCCGCGACGACCTCGCCGAGGCCGCCGTCCCCGGCATCGAAGCCATCGACACACGCGCGCTCACCCTCCGCCTCCGCACCCACGGCGCCATGCGAGCCGCCATCTCCACGGAGGACCTCGACCCGGCCTCCCTGGTCGAGCGCGTCCGCGAGTCCCCCGGCATGGAGGGTGCCGACCTCGCTCACGTCGTGTCGACCGCGGAACCCTACGAAGCCGCAGGGATGGTGGGCAAGGCCGATGGCGGAGGGGACGTCGTCCTCAGGGTCGCCGCGCTCGACTTCGGCCTGAAGACCAACATCCTTCGCCGGCTCGCCGCCACCGGCATCGAAACCACGGTGTACCCGGCCCGCACGCCCGCGACCGAGATCCTTTCCGGCCACTACGACGGCGTCTTCCTCAGCAACGGCCCCGGCGACCCCGCCGCCACCACCTACGGCATCACGACGACGCAAGAGCTGCTGGGCCGCATCCCGATCTTCGGCATCTGCCTCGGCCACCAACTCCTCGCCCTCGCCCTCGGCGGCACCACCTACAAGATGAAGTTCGGCCACCGAGGCGCCAACCAACCGGTCCAGAACGGGCGCACAGGCCGCGTCGAGATCACGAGCCACAACCACGGCTTCGCCGTCGCCCCAGATGGTTTCGAAGGAGACGGCATCGAAGCGAGCGGTGGAAGCCGCGGAAGGGATCCGGGGTATGCGGAGCGCCCGTCGGCTCAGCCGCCAGCGGAGCGTGCCCCGGATCCCTCCCCGGCAACCAAACGGACGCCCTTCGGCCCCGTCGACCTCACCCACTGGAACCTCAACGACGGGACGCTGGAAGGCCTCGGGTGTCTCGACATACCCGCCTTCAGCGTCCAGTACCACCCGGAGGCGGCCCCCGGTCCGCACGACTCGCGCTACCTGTTCGACGACTTCCGCGAGCTGATGAGGCCCTGATGCCGAGGCGCACCGACATCCGCAAGATCATGGTGGTGGGCTCGGGACCGATCGTGATCGGCCAGGCCTGCGAGTTCGACTACTCGGGCACCCAGGCCTGCAAGGTGCTGCGCCAGGAGGGATTCGAGGTCGCGCTCGTGAACTCGAACCCGGCGACGATCATGACCGACCCGGCGTTCGCCGATCGCACGTACGTCGAGCCGCTGACGCCCGGGTCCGTCCTCGCGATCCTCGAGCGCGAACGCCCCGATGCCATGCTCCCGACCCTCGGCGGCCAGACCGCGCTGAACGTCGCGGTGGCGCTCGCAGAGTCCGGCGATCTCGACCGCCTGGGCATCCGGCTGATCGGCGCGAGCCTCGAGGCGATCCATCGCGCTGAGGACCGGAGCGGCTTCAAGCAGGCGATGCTCGAGGCCGGCCTCGAGGTGCCGAGGGCGGAGGTCGCTCGAACGCTCGAGGACGCGCTCGCGGCGGGGGAGCGCATCGGCTACCCGCTCATCGTGCGGCCCTCGTTCACACTGGGCGGCGGAGGGAGCGGGTTCGCCGTGGACCGCGACGAGCTCACGACCCTCGCGGCTCGGAGCCTGGAGATCAGCCCGGTGCACGAGATCCTCATCGAGGAGTCGATCGCCGGGTGGAAGGAGTTCGAGCTCGAGGTCATGCGCGACGGAGCGGACAACGGCGTCATCGTCTGCTCGATCGAGAACGTCGACCCGATGGGTGTGCATACCGGCGACTCGATCACCGTGGCGCCGGTGCAGACGCTCACCGACCGCGAGTACCAGGACATGCGCGACGAGGCACTCGCCGTTCTCCGCGCGATCGGCGTCGAGACCGGCGGCTCCAACGTGCAGTTCGCCGTCGACCCGACGACCGGCCGGCGCGTGCTGATCGAGATGAACCCGCGCGTCTCGCGCTCCTCGGCGCTCGCGTCGAAGGCGACCGGCTTCCCGATCGCGAAGATCGCGGCGCTCCTCGCCGTCGGCTACCGCCTTGACGAGATCACGAACGACATCACCGGCGAGACGCCGGCGGCGTTCGAACCGACGCTCGACTACGTGGTCGTGAAGATCCCGCGCTTCGCGTTCGAGAAGTTCGCCGAGGCCGATCCGCGGCTGAGCTCGACGATGAAGTCGGTCGGTGAGGTCATGGCGATCGGACGAACCTTCAAGGAGGCGCTCGGCAAGGCCTGGCGAGGTCTCGAGAAGAGCGGGTTCGACCTCGGCGCCGACCACGTCGGTGGGGTGGGCGACCCGCTCGAACGGCTCACCGAACCGACCGAGGATCGTCTCCACCTGCTCGAGGCCGCGATCCTCGCCGGCCACGGGGTGGACGAGGTCGCAGCAGCCTCGGGGATCGACGCGTGGTTCGTGGACCAGATCGCGCAGGTGGTCGAGGAGACCCAGGCGCTCCGGGGCGTTCCGCTGCACCGGTTCGGCGCGCGCGAGCTGCGGGACGTGAAGCGGCTCGGGATCTCTGACGTCCGTCTCGCGCGGATCACCGGCGCGACCGAGCCGGCGGTCCGGCGCCATCGCGAGGCGCTCGGCGTCGAGCCGGTGTTCAAGACGGTGGACACGTGCGGCGGCGAGTTCCCGGCGCTCACGCCGTACCACTACTCGACGTACGAGGACGAGACGGAGGTGCGGCCGGCCGAGCGCCCGCGCGTCCTGATCCTCGGCGCGGGCCCGAACCGGATCGGCCAGGGGATCGAGTTCGACTACGCGTGCGTCCACGCGGCGTTCGCGCTCGAGGAGGCCGGGTTCGAGTCGGTGATGGTGAACTCGAACCCCGAGACGGTCTCGACGGACTACGACACCTCGAGCCGGCTGTACTTCGAGCCGGTGACGGCCGAGGACGTCCTCGCCGTCTGCCGTGCCGAACGCCCGGAGGGTGTGATCGTGCAGTTCGGCGGGCAGACGCCGCTGAAGCTCTCGCACACGCTCGAGGAGGAGGGCTTCCGGGTCCTCGGAACGCGGCCCGAGGCGATCGACCTCGCCGAGGACCGTGGCAAGTTCGCGGAGCTCCTCCGCGAGCTGGACATCCCCGCCCCGCCGCACGGTGAGGCTCGCACGATGGACGAGGCTCGGCAGATCGCCGCGCGGATCGGCTTCCCCGTCGTCGTGCGCCCTTCGTACGTGCTCGGCGGCCGGGCGATGGAGATCGTGTACGACGCCGAGGAGCTCGAGGGGTTCGTCCAGGCCGCGGCCGACGTCGCGCCGGAGCATCCGGTGCTGATCGACCGGTTCCTCGAGGGCGCGATCGAGATCGACGTCGACGCGGTCGCCGACGGCACGGACGTGTTCGTCGGCGCCGTGATGGAGCACATCGAGGAGGCCGGGGTACATTCGGGCGATTCCTCGTGCCAGATCCCTCCGGCGACGCTCTCGGACGAGGAGCTCGACCGCGTCGAGGAGATCACGCGCGCGCTGGCCCGACGGCTCGACGTCCGAGGCCTGCTGAACCTCCAGCTCGCGGTGAAGGACGAGCGGATCTGGGTGCTCGAGGCCAACCCGCGCGCGTCTCGAACCGTGCCCTTCGTCTCCAAGGCGATCGGGGTGTCGCTCGCGCGCGTGGCCACCCTGATCCTCACCGGCCGCAGCCTCGCCGAGCTCCGGGACGAGGGGGTCCTGCCCGCCGACCCCCACCACTACCGCCACCTGCCCTACACGGCGGTGAAGGCGGCGGTCCTTCCGTTCGGCCGGTTCCCCGGCGTCGACACGGTCCTCGGTCCCGAGATGAAGTCGACCGGCGAGGTCATGGGCATCGACCGCGATCCCGGCATGGCGCTCGCCAAGGCCCTCGTCGCCGGCGGCACCGGCCTCCCGACCTCGGGGACGGCGTTCATCTCGGTCGCCAACCGTGACAAGCGAGCGATCCTCCTGCCCGCCCAGCGCCTGTCCGCCCTCGGCTTCCGCCTCCTCGCCACGAAGGGAACGGCGGCCGTCCTCGAGCGCGCCGGCGTCCCCGTCGAGCGGGTCGCCAAGGTCAGCGAGTCCACCGCGAACGTGGCAGACCTCATCCGAGCTGGGAAAGTCGACCTCGTGATCAACACCCCCTTCGGCCGAGCCCCCCGCACCGACGGCTACCACATCCGCACCGCCTCCGCCGCCGCAGCGATCCCCTGCATCACCACCCTCCCCGGCGTCTACGCCGCCCTCCGAGGCATCGAGGCCCTCCGAGGCCCTGCAACGGAACCGAAGACCCTCCAGGAACACCACGCCCACGCAACCGCCGTAGCAGCCCAGCAAGCCCGCCTCACCTTCGGCACCCCAACAGCAGCAGGATCCGGGCAGCGCGCGGAGCCCACCCCGGCAACCAAAGGATCCGATCCGCGATGAAGCGAGTGAAGGCCGAGATCCTCAACACCAGGAAGCTCGGGGCGTATCACTCCCTCACGCTGGTCGCCCCCGAGGTCGCCGAACGTGCGAGGCCGGGCCAGTTCATCTCGGTCGCCATGCCCGAGGACCGCGTGTTCCTGCTCCGCCGTCACTTCTCGATCCACCAGGCCTCGCGCAGGGGCGGCTGGGCGGGCACCCTCGAGTTCGTGTTCGACCCCCGGGGCCTCGGGACGCAGTGGCTCGCCGAGGCGAAGGCGCACCAGTTCCTCGACGTGATCGGCCCGCTCGGGAAGGCCTTCGCGTATCCGAACAAGCTCAACGAGTGCCTGCTCATCGCGGAGGGACACGGCGCGGCGTCGATCTACTTCCTCGCGCAGGAGCTCCGAGCGCGGGGCAAGCGCGTCGACCTGCTCATCGGCGGTGAGGACCAGGAGCGTGTGTTCAAGCCGATCGAGGGCAAGCGCGTCGCGCAGTCGATCGGGATCGCGACCGAGGACGGATCGATGGGGGAGATGGGGACGGTGCTCGACCTGCTCCCCGCGATGGTCGAGTCGAGCGGCGCGAAGGTGATCTACGCGGCCGCTCGGCGCACGACCCTGCGTCGCATCGCCGAGTTCTGCCTCGAGCGGCAGATCCCCTCGCAGATGGCCTTCGAGGAGCAGATGGGGTGCGGCATGGGGCAGTGCTTCACTTGCGTGGTGCCCGTGATCCGCAAGGACGGCTCGGGCTACGACAACCTCCGCGTCTGCACCGACGGGCCGGTGTTCAACCCGGCGCGGATCCTGTGGGACCGGTGGATGGGGGAGGAGCCCAAGCTCCTGCCGACGCCACCGGAGGGCTTCCCGGTGGTGCGCTCGTGGCCGGGGTGAAGCAGCACATGGCCGTCGACCTGAACGGGGTGGCGTTCCCGCTCCCCGTGCTCGCGGCGTCGGGGTGCCTCGGCTCGGGACGAGACCCGGGGCTCGTGGATCTCCACCGGCTCGGCGGCGTGGTCACGCGGAGCCTCACGCTCGCGCCGACGAAGGGTGCGCCGACGCCGCGGATGGCCGAGACCGCGTCGGGTCTCCTGTCCTGGGTCGGATTGCAGAACCCCGGGGTGGAGGAGTTCCTGGCGGAGGACCTCCCGAGGCTCGTGAAGGCCGGCCTCCCGGTGGTGGCGTCCGTGGCCGGGACGAGCCTCGAGGAGTACATCCGGGTGGCGAGCCGCCTGCATCGCGAGCCCGGGCTCGTCGCGCTCGAGGTCTACCTGGGGGCCCCGGACGACGAGCGCGGCCGGGGCGAGCCGTTCTCCGCGCGCCTGGACCGGATCTTCGAGGTCGTCGGCGCGGTCTCGCGCCTGTCCCACCTGCCGGTGTTCGCGAAGCTCCCGGCACTGGATCACGACCTCGTCGAGGCGGCGCGGACGTGCGTACGTGCCGGCGCCCACGGGCTGACGCTGATCGACGGCGTTCCCGGTCTCGCGGTCGACGCCGCCCGACTCCGGCCGAAGCTCGCGGCGCCCGTCGGCGCCCTCTCGGGGCCGGCGATCAAGCCGATCGCGCTCGCGGCCGTCTTCCGCGTGGCTCAGGCCCTGCCCGAGCTGCCCATCATGGGGGTCGGCGGGATCTCGAGCGGCGAGGACGCGGTCGAGTTCCTGCTCGCCGGGGCCTCGGCGGTGCAGGTGGGCACGGCGATGCTCGTGGACCCGTCGGCCCCCGTCGTGGTGGCGCAGGGCATCCTCGCGTACCTGCGGGATAAGGGGATGAGCTCGCCCGCCGAGCTCCGCGGCCGGCTGCGCGTGCGCCGGGACACCGTCGCCGAGGGCGTCCTGTGATCCCGCGCCCGCCGAACCCGATCGTGGCGGCGCTCGACGTCTCCGATCTCGACCGGGCCGAGGAGCTCGCCCGGGCGCTCGAGGGGCAGGTCGGCCTCCTGAAGATCGGGCTCGAGCTCTTCACGGCGCACGGCCCTGGGGCGGTGGCCCGCCTCCGCGAGCACGGACCGGTCTTCCTCGACCTGAAGCTCCACGACATCCCGAACACGGTCGAGCGCGCCGCCCGCAACTGCGCCCGGATGGGCGTGTCCATCATCACGGCCCACGCGCTCGGCGGTGAGGCGATGATCGCGGCCGCCGTCCGCGGTGCCGCTCGAGGCGCCGAGGAGTCGGGGCACGCGATGCCGTCGATCGCGGCGATCACGGTGCTGTCGAGCCTCGGCGGCGAGTCCCTCGCATCGCCCGCGTCGCTCGCGTTCGAGGCGATGTCCGCCGGCGCCACCGCGGCGGTCGTCTCGGGTGAGGACGTCTCGGTCGTCCGCGAGGTCGTCGACGAAGCGTTCTGCCTCATCGTCCCCGGCATCCGACCGGCGGGATCGAACGGTCACGATCAGATCCGCATCCTCACACCGGAAGAGGCGATCGAACTCGGCGCCGACTACCTCGTGATCGGTCGGCCGATCACCGACGCGACGGATCCGGTCGGCGCCGCGCGCTCGATCCTGGCCACCGTCCGCTGACGGCGCGCATACCAGAAAACCGCAGGTCGTGCGCCTCGATCCGCGTTGCTGCGGCCGCGGGCACCGCACTATACTCGCGTCGCTTCGGACCCCCGACACGAGAAGGAGTGACGCGCATGCCATTGCCGACCCTGAGTCCCGAGGACCGCGCCAAGGCGCTCCAGAAAGCCGCCGAGGCGCGTCGCAAGCGTGCCGAGATCAAGGCTGAGCTGAAGTCCGGCAAGCGCTCCCTGAAGGATCTGCTCGCGAAGAGTTCAGAGGACACCGTCGGCAAGATGAAGGTGTCGACCGTCCTCGAGTCGCTGCCCGGCGTGGGGAAGGTTCGGGCAACGAAGATCATGGAGAAGCTCGACATCTCCGCCAGCCGCAGGGTTCGCGGCCTCGGTGCGAAGCAGCGCGAGGCGCTGCTCGGCGAGTTCGCGAAGAAGTAACGCGATCGAACCGCACGGCAGGCTCTTCGTCGTCGCCGGCCCGTCCGGGGTCGGCAAGGGAACCATCGTCCGGCGCCTGCTCGAACGCCTCCCGCGGCTGCGCGTCTCGATCTCCGCAACCACCCGTCCACCCCGTCCGACCGAACAGGACGGGGTGGATTACCTCTTCGTCTCGGACGACGAGTTCTCCCGCATGGCGCGCGAGGGCAGCCTCCTCGAGTGGGCCGAGGTGTTCGGGCACCGGTACGGCACGCCGGTGCGGACCGTGCAGAACGCCCTGGCCGACGGCCACGACGTCGTGCTCGAGATCGACGTCCAGGGCGCCTTCCAGGTCCGCGAGAAACTGCCCTCGGCGGTCCTCATCCTGCTCGAGCCGCCCTCGCTCGCCGAGCTCGAGCGCCGCCTGCGCGAGCGGGGGACCGAGGACGAGGAACGCCTGGCGGAGCGGCTCGCGATGGCCGAGTGGGAGCTCGGGCAGCAGGCCTGGTTCGACCACGTGCTCGTGAACGACGACCTCGAACGGGCGGTCGACCTGCTCGTTGCTATCATCCAGGGGTTCCCCACCTCGAGCGAAGGACCCACGCACCCATGATCGAGCCGAAGATCGACGACCTCCTCGCGCAGGTCGACTCCAAGTACACGCTGGTGATCCTGGCGGCCAAGCGGGCCCGAGAGATCAACTCGTACTACAACCAGCTCGGCGAGGGCCGCGCGGAGTTCGTCCCGCCGCTCGTCGAGTCGGGCCTGCGCAACAAGCCGCTTTCGATCGCCCTCGAGGAGATCGGTGAGGGCAAGATCCTCGCCGACCGCCCCGATGGCGGCTCCGTCAGCTAGCCCGCTCGCCGGACGCCGGGTCCTGCTCGGTGTCACCGGCGGCATCGCCGCCTACAAGGCCTGTTCCCTCGCGCGTCTGCTGACGCGGACCGGTGCCGCGGTGCAGGTGGTGATGACGCGCTCGGCGACGCGCTTCGTCGGGCCGGACACGTTCGCGGCGCTCACGGGACGTCGCGTCTACACGGACCTGTGGGAGGAACCGGGCTCGGTGCTGCACGTGCGCCTCGCGCACGAGGCCGATGTCGCTGTCGTCGCGCCGCTCACCGCGAACGTGCTCGCGAAGCTCGCGCACGGGATGGCGGACGACCTCCTCACCTCGACGCTGCTCGAGGCCACGTGCCCGCTCGTGCTCGCGCCGGCGATGCACACGGGGATGTGGGAGCACCCGGCGACGACGCGCAACGTCGAGACGCTCGGCGAGCGCGGAGCGCACATCGTCGGTCCGGTGGTCGGTTCGCTCGCCCACGGTGACGAAGGTGCGGGCCGGATGGCCGAGCCCGAGGAGATCGTCGCCGCACTCGAGGACGTCGTCGCGAAGGGGCGCGATCTCGCGGGCCGGACGATCGTCGTCACGGCGGGCCCGACCCACGAGCCGATCGACCCAGTGCGGTTCCTCGGCAACCGCTCGAGCGGGCTCATGGGTGTCGCGCTCGCGAAGGAGGCGTTCGACCGCGGCGCCGACGTGACGCTCGTCTTCGGCCCCGGCACGGTCGAGCCGCCGGCCGGTCCGCGGGTCGTTCGCGTGCAGACCGCCGAGGAGATGCGCGCGGCGACGCTGCAGGCCGCGGCCGACGCCGACGCCGTCGTGATGGCGGCCGCGGTCGCGGACTTCCGGCCCGAGGCAGTCGCGGACGCGAAGCTGAAGAAGGGCGCGGGCGTGCCCGAGCTCCATCTCGTCCCGACGGCGGACATCCTTGCCGAGCTCGGGGCCTCCAAGGGAGATCGGGTGCTGGTCGGGTTCGCCGCCGAGACCGAGGGTCTCGAGGCGGCCGGCCGAGCGAAGCTGCAGGCCAAGGGCCTCGACCTGATCGTCGTGAACGAGGTCGGCCGCCCCGGTACCGGCTTCGGCTCGGCCACCGACCACGCCGCGATCCTCGCTGCCGAGGGCACCGACGTGGCCTTCAGGGACTGGACGAAGGCCGAGCTCGCGACCGCGATCTGCGACCGGCTCGCCGAGCTGCTCGGTCGGTGAGGGCGGCTATACTCGCCCGGTCATGAGCCACTCGTACCTGTTCTCCTCGGAATCGGTGACCGAGGGCCACCCCGACAAGCTCGCCGACCAGATCTCGGACGCGATCTTGGATGCGATCCTCACCGTCGACCCCGACGGGCGGGTCGCGTGCGAGACGCTCGTCACCACCGGCATCGTGATGGTCGCCGGCGAGATCACGACCTCGGAGTACATCGACATCCCCTCGGTCGTGCGGCAGACCGTGACCGAGATCGGGTACACCGACGCGAACTTCGGCATCGACGGTCACACCTGCGGCGTCATCACGTCGATCCAGGACCAGTCCAGGGACATCGCGCAGGGTGTCGACGACTCGCTCGAGCACCGCGAGGGGCACTCGCACGACGAGCTCGACACGCTCGGCGCCGGGGACCAGGGGATGATGTTCGGCTTCGCCGTGCGCGAGACCGAGGACCTCATGCCCGTCCCGATCGCGATGGCGCACCGGCTCACCCGGCGTCTGGCCGACGTGCGCAAGGCCGGCGTGATCCCGTACCTGCGCCCCGACGGCAAGAGCCAGGTCACCATCCAGTACGAGGGCGGCAAGCCCGTCCGCGTCGACACGGTGCTCATCGCGGCGCAGCACCGGGAGGAGGTGGACGTCGAGACGCTCCTCGCGCCCGACGTCACCGCCGAGGTCATCGACCCGGTCCTGCGCGAGTTCGACCTCGACGCCGAGGGTGTGCGGATCCTCGTGAACCCCACCGGGCGGTTCGAGATCGGCGGCCCGAAGGCCGACACCGGTCTCACGGGCCGCAAGATCGTCGTCGACACCTACGGCGGCATGGCGCCGCACGGCGGTGGGTGCTTCTCGGGCAAGGACGCGACGAAGGTGGACCGTTCGGCCGCCTACATGGCGCGCTACGTCGCGAAGAACCTCGTCGCCGCCGGCCTGGCCGACAAGCTCCAGATCCAGGTCGCCTACGCGATCGGCACCGCGCACCCCGTCTCCCTCGCGGTCGACACGTTCGGCACCGAGGAAGTGGACCCGGCCAAGCTCGTCGATCTCGTGTGGGAGGCATTCGACTTCCGGCCCGCCGCGATCATCCGCGACCTCGACCTGCGCAAGCCGATCTTCGAGGAGACCGCCGCGTACGGGCATTTCGGCCGCAAGGAGTTCTCGTGGGAAGCGGTCGACCGCGCGGATGAGCTCCGCCGCGCCCTCGCGTAGGCCGAACGTCCTCTCCGGGCCCGTCGCCGTTTGCGTCGACCGGCCCGTGCTCGCCCTCGACCGAGCCTTCACGTACCAGCTCTCCGAGGAGCTCGAGGCCGGGATCGGATCGCTCGTACAGGTTCCGTTCCACGGGCGAGCGATTCGCGGGTGGGTGCTCGGGCCGACCGACGACCTGCCTCCTCGGATGCTCTCGGTGAAGAAGGCCGTGTCGCCGGTGCGGTTCTTCGACGCGCGGCTGCTCGAGCTCGCGGGGTGGGTGTCGGAACGGTCGGGGGCGCCGCGCGCCTGGGGGCTGGGGGCGATGTCGCCGCCGTGGTTTGGGGGGGAGGTGGTCGCGGGGGGGGGCTCGGAGGGCGCGCTCCGGGATGCGGGTCC
>JBLNAW010000061.1:0-2698 GCA_050259555.1 Solirubrobacterales bacterium | reverse complement strand
TGGGACCCATGCTCGCGCCTCGCGGGGAAGGAGGACGCGCAGACGCTGTCGACGGATAGGCGGGGTGAACGCGCGGAGTCGCCGAGTGCCCGTTCAGGGGCTCCACGCCGGGTTCCGAGGTCACCTTCCGAAGGAGGAGATACGGCGTGATGAGAGCGCGATGGTTCGGAGCACTCCTCGTACCAGGCCTGCTGCTCGGCGTCCTCGTACCGGCAGCCAGTGCGGCATCGGCGAAGACCTACGACATCACGACACTCGCGGGCAAGGTTGCCTCCGTGAACGGCACGGCCGGCCTGCAGACCCGTTTCTCGGCGTTCATCGAAGAGGAGGCGGCGCTCGAGGCACCGAACCTGGTGCCGAGCGCGCCGATCACGCCGAGCTTCGTGCTGTCGAGCCCGCTCGACGGGACCAGCGTGCAGCCCCCGGCCGTGACCGTGAACCAGGACATCGCCGCAGCACCGCAGAACGAGACCGCGATCGCCGTCGATCCGAACAACCCGAACCGCGTCGTGGCGGCGGCCAATGACTACGTGACGCGGACGTGGGCCTGCACCGTCAACGGCACGCCGTGTAGCGCGCTCGGAGACGGCTACTCGGGCACCTACTTCTCGAACGACGGCGGCTCGACCTGGTGCTGCACGAGCACCGATCCCTCTCACCTCGGGACGCTGATCCCGGGCGTGACTCGCCTCGCCGGCGGGCAGTACGACGCGGGTGGGGACCCGGCTCTCGCCTTCGACAGCCGCGGCAGCGTCTACTACGCGGGCCTCGGTTTCAACCGCGCCTCCGCACCCAACACGGTCGCGGTCAACAAGGGGACGTTCGACGGCAGCGGCAACCTGACGTGGAGCCAGCCGACGTTCATCAACCAGACGACGTCGCCGACGGTGCTCAACGACAAGGAGTGGATCGCGGCCGATTGGCACGCGTCGAGCCCCTACCGCGATCGGGTCTACGTGAGCTGGACGCGGTACCTCTTCAACCCGATCAACGGACGCTACACGCAGTCGCCCATCTTCTTCGCGTTCTCGACGAACGGTGGACAGACGTTCAGCACCCCGCAGAACATCTCCGGCAAGGTGCTCTATGACCAGGGCTCGCGCCCGATCGTCGGGTACGACGGCACGGTCTACGTCACCTTCGAGGGTGCGAGTCGGCTCGCGACACGGGACAGCACCTACATCGTGAAGTCGACCAACGGCGGCGCGACCTTCGGCAAGCCGGTGAAGGTGGCCGAGCTGCAGGACGTGATCCCGCTCGCGAACACGGACTTCCGCGTCAACAGCTTCCCGGCGGGCGCGGCCGCGCCGAACGGCGACCTGTACCTCGCCTGGTCGAGCCTGATGAGTGACGCCGGCGGGCTGTGTCCGACGCGCACGAACACCGGATGCCACTCGGCGGCCGTCTACAGCCGGTCGACCGACGGCGGCTCGACGTGGAGCGCGCCGTCGCTGATCCTCCCCGCGCTCGACGCGTCCACCCGAACCGCGATCGGCTACCCCGCTCCCGACGAGCTCGTCGCACCGGCTTCCCGGCGCGTCGACACGCTGTGGCCTGGAGTTGCGATCTCGCCCTCGGGTCGCGTCTACATGTCGGCCTACGCGGCCGACGTCGTGTCGCCGTGGCAGACGTGTGCGGCGGGACCGCCCCCGCCCGAGGGCCGGATCAACTGCACGACCCTCGATGACTACATCCACAACGCGCGGCTCGACTACGCCGTGACCGACATCAGCTCGAACGTGACGCACGTCGTCAGCACGCACCCGATCAACACGAGGAACGGGTTCGGCGGCGGCTTCATCGGTGACTACACCGATCTGTCCGTCGGCTCGGACAACGTGTTCCATGCGTTCTGGACCGACTCGAACAACCGGCAGACGGTGGTCTGGTTCTACGGTTTCGAGTTCGTGCCGACCCCGATCAACCAGGAGGATGTGGTGACCGCTTCGGGGTCGTTCTAGACCTCGAGGCAGCACCGTCGCGCGGAGGGACCGGTCCTCGGACCGGTCCCTCGCTCGTACGGCTCCGGCCCGGGTCAGCGAGCGTCGAGGAACGACACGACGGCGTCCGTGAACGCCGCCGGCGCGGAGGCGTAGGTCGCGTGGGAGGCGCCCTCGAGCACCATGAGGTCTGCTCCCGGCACGGCGTTGGCCACTCGGCGCGCGATCTGGCCGAAGATCGGCTCGCTCCGGCTCCCGACCAGCAGGCGCAGGGGAACCGCCACCGAGGCCAGCTCCTCATCGCTCGGCGCGTACGGCGGCATCTCCAGGTCGCCGAAGAGCTCCACGTGGTTGGCTCGGAACGCGTCCTTGCGTGCCTCGGGCGTCGCGCGCCAGAGGGACGGGTCCACCACCATGAAGAACGCGTCCACCGCCTCCTGCGGGGTCGTCGCGCTCCGAAGAGCCGGCCCCACGTGTGCGACGAAGTCCGCCCCGCCGTCATCGGCGAGTCCGATCAGCGCGGGTTCGGACAGGACCGCGCCGCGCAGCAACTCCGGATACCGGCGAGCGACGTCGAGACCGACCCGCGCGCCGCCGCTGGAGCCGACGAGCAGCAACGGCGCGAGTTCGAGGAACCGGATCAGCGCGGCCGCATCATCGGCGTGCGCCTCGACGGTTCGCACCCCCTGGCCGAACGGGCTCCGCGTGTGCCCTCTGCGGTCGTAGGCCACGCAGCGGAACCGATCGGAGAGGCGGGA
>JBLNAW010000060.1:0-2933 GCA_050259555.1 Solirubrobacterales bacterium | reverse complement strand
CGAGCGCGCGAGCTCGACGCACCCGTCCATCGAGATCCCACGGAACGGCACGAACGGGATCACGTCGACCGCGCCCATCCGCGGGTGCCCACCCGAGTGGTGCTCCATATCGATGCGCTCGACCGCCACCCGGGCACCGGCGAGCGCGGCCGCGCGGACGGCGTCGGGGGAGCCGGCGATCGTCGTGTCCAGGCGGTGGTGCTCGGCGTCGGCCTGGCGGTAGACGAGGCGCGCGCCGGGCACGCTCGAGAGCGCGGCGCAGATCGCCTCGATGACCTCGGCGTTCCGCCCCTCGCTGAAGTTCGGGACGCAGACGACGAGCGGCTCCTCGGTGCTCACGCGACGCAGCCTATCGGCTCGGGTCCGGACGGGCGGTCAGACCCCTGACCAGCCGCGATACCTCGATTTGACCGGTGTCGGAGCCCGGGCGTATCGTGATCTTCCCCCTCGAACATATGTTCGATTATCCCCGAGGGGGAGGTGGTCTAGGGAAGAGGCGAGATCGATGGCGAAGCGCTACGACGAGGAGGTCGAGGTGCGGGTCGAGCGGGATGCCGGGATGCCGTGCGCGTTCGTGTGGCGCGGCCGCCGGTACGAGGTCGCCGACGTGATCGGCCGCTGGCGCATCGAGGGCCGCTGGTGGGCCGACGGCCGCGACCGTGAGTACTGGCGGGTCGAGGCCCGCGGCGGCGCCGTCTGGGACCTGTACCACGACCGCCAGCGCGACCGCTGGCACATGGAGCGCCTGTGGGACTAGCTGCGGCTCTCGACCGCTTCCGCGAGAGGTCGCCATCCTGGGAGCGAGGCGAATACCACGTCGTGCGTCGCGTCGTCCCACGCCCACCAGCCCTGGCAGAGCTCCGAGAGGCGACGGAGCACGATCCCGTCCTCCACGCTCAAGGGCCATGCGGGCGGGGCTCCTTCTCCAGCATCCTGCGCAAGTTGCCAGAGCCGGTACTCGAGGTCCGTCAGCCACGATGCTGCCCGATAGTCCTCCGAGATCTGCTCCATCAACTGAAGGAGGACCAGCGCCGCTGGGCTCTCAGCTCCCACTGGTTCGGGACGGTTCATCGGTTCACCATCCCATACCGTCGTTCCGCCGTCTGTAAGACCGTCCTCTCGTCTGGATGAGATGGTCCCGTTCTTCGTCCATCTCGATGTCCGCTCCTTCTTCTCGCTGAAGGAGGGGGCGTTCTCGCCCGAGGACCTCGCGCGCCATGCGGCCGAGCTCGGCATGCCCGCCGTCGCCCTCACCGACCGCGATGGCCTCTACGGCGCAGCACGGTTCGTCAACGCGTGCGCGAAGCACGGCGTGCGGCCGATCCTCGGTGCCTCGCTCACGGTGCCCGATGGGTCCGTCACGCTCCTTGCGCGAGACTCCGTTGGGTACGCGAACCTTTGTCGACTCCTCACGGATGCGCACATGGTCGGCGAGCGAGGGGAGCCGTCCGTGACGGCCGAGCAGATCTGCGCGCACGCCTCGGGGCTCGTCAGCTTGCTGGGGCCCGGATCGCCGGTCGGGCGGCTTGCGATCCGGGGGCGGCTCGATGCGGCTCGGCGAGCGATCGCGCCGTTCAAGGACGCGTTCGGGGAGCGGTTGCACGTCTCGGTGCAAGATCGGATGGAGGCGGGGTCGCGGGACGAGATCCGGGCGTTGCTGCGACTGGCGGACTCGACCGGGACGCGGGCCGTGGGGACGAACGCGGTGCGGTACCTCGTGCCCGACGACGCGTTCTTGGCGGACGCGCTCGAGTGCATGCGCGAGATCGTGCCGATCAACCGGCACAACGTCTCGAGGGTGAACGCCGAGGGGTGGCTGAAGCCGGCCCGGCAGATGCGGTGGCTGTTCGAGGAGCGGCCGGACCTCGCGACGGCCACGCTCGACATCGCCGAGTCGTGCACGTTCGACCTCGGCCTCAAGCAGGTGCACTTCCCCGAGTTCCCGACGCCCGCCGGGCGGAGCGCCTCCTCCGTGCTCGCCGAGCGCTGCTGGCGCGGGCTCGAGCGCCGGGGGATGAAGCCGACGCGCACGGTCCGCGACCGCCTGGATCACGAGCTCGCGATGATCCACAAGCTCGGGTACTCGGCCTACTTCCTCACCGTGGCCGAGATCGTGGACGACATCCGTGCGATGGGGATCCGGTGCGCCTGCCGAGGCTCGGCCGCGGGCTCGCTCGTGTGCTACCTGACCGGCATCTCCGACGTCGATGCCGTCCGGCACGACCTCGCGTTCGAGCGCTTCCTGAACCCGATGCGCGACGAGCTGCCCGACATCGATATCGACGTCGAGTCCGCCCGTCGCGAGGATGTCTACGACATGGTGCTCTCGCGCCACGGCGACGAGCGCACCGCCTGCGTCGCGATGGTCGACACCTACCGGGCCCGCGCCGCCGTGCGCGAGGTCGGCAAGGCCCTCGGCCTACCCGAGCCCGAGGTCGACGTGGTCGCGAAGGCCTTTCCGCATATCGGCGCCGACGACCTGCGTGTCGCGATCGAGCGCCTGCCCGAGCTCGCCGGCCAGAACCTGAACGCCGGCCAGCTCGAGCTGCTCTTCCGTGTCGCCGAGCGCCTGAACGGCTTCCCGCGGCACCTCGCGCTGCATCCGAGCGGCATCGTGCTCTCGAACGACGACCTCGTGACGCGCGTTCCGCTCGAGCGCTCGTACCAGGGCTACCGGATGATCCAGGCCGATAAGGACGACGTCGAGCTGCTCGGCTACCTGAAGCTCGACGTGCTCGGCGTGCGGATGCTCTCGGCGATGCGGCACTGCCTCGACGAGATCGCGCGCACCGAGCACGAGAAGCTCGACCTCGACGCCATCCCGCTTGACGACCCGCCGACGTTCGAGCTGATCCGTCGCTCGGACACGCTCGGTTGCTTCCAGATCGAGTCTCCCGGCCAGCGCGAGCTCCTGCAGAAGTTCCAGCCCGACC
>JBLNAW010000059.1:0-4768 GCA_050259555.1 Solirubrobacterales bacterium | reverse complement strand
GCGGACGGAACTGACGGATCGCCCAGATCGCGGTCCCGATGAGCGCGCCCCAGAAGAGGGCCATCATCAGGACCATCAGGAAGAAGCCGCCGAACCCCCAACCCCATCCCTCGCGCCACGTCATCTCCAGGACCTCCCGAGGAGAGCGTACGCCCGTCGGCGGCTCAGACGGTCCGCGGAACCTTGCCCGTCATGGTGAACATGAACCGCATCACCTTGTGACCGCCGTCGGCACAGGGGTCGAACATGAGCGGGCAGCCTCCGTCGATCACCGTGATGCCCTGCTGCCGTCCGAACTCGGTCGCGGAGTCCGAGACGCTGCCACCGCCGGGGCCGCGATGCATCCACACCTGCTTGATGCCGAGGTCGGCACACTCGCGCATCGTGGCGTCGGCCGTCTCGGGTCTGGTCCCGATCACGACCGCGTCGACGCCGCCCGGGATCGAGGCGAGGTCGTGGAAGCACGCGTCGCCCTCGACCTCGTCGGCGTTCGGATTGACCGCGAAGACCTCGTAGCCGCGCTGCCGGAGTCGCTGATAGACGATGTTGCCGCCGTGCCCCTTCGGGACCCTCGAGACCCCGGTCACCGCGATCCGCTTGTTGGCGAGGAACTCGGTCGCGGCCTGCTTGATGTTCGTCACAGCTTCCTCCCTCCATGCCGAGACGCGAACGGGCCGAGCCCTGTGCGGGGCCCGGCCCGTTCCGCGCTTCTCGCCTCACGAGCGCTTCGACCTCTGACGAGGCTTCGTCCGGTAGACCAGCCGGAGCTCGTGGGTTCGGTGACCTGGTTGGATTCTGCCGGTCTCCCGGCGAACGGGCGGGGCGGTGGCCCCGGCCCGCGAGGGACGGCTCAGCAGCCGATCACCTCGGGGGTCTCCTGCCGTCTATGCAAGTTGGACCACCTCCTTTCTCCCGTGCCGCCAATGGTGCGGCAGAACCCTCCAGAAGGCAACAGCGCGCGGCACTCGGGTCCTGGGTTGACAAAGGGGGGGAGGGAGGACCCAATGCCTCTTTCGACCCTCGGGAGGTAGCTCGATGACGCGACCCCGTTCCCAGCTCGCCCGCCTGCTCGCCTTGTTCGCCGTCGCCGCACTCACCCTGGCGATCGCGCCGGCCGCCGTGACGGCCGGCCAGCCCTCGTGGGTCCGGCACGTCCTCGGCTACCCCGGCGGGATCTCGAACGGCGTGCGCGAGCGGGAGGCGGTCGCGCTCGGGCAGACGACCACCACGCCCCTCGCCACCACGGTCTCACCGTCGCTCTCCACGCTCGAGAACGTCCAGATGAACGGGGACTCCGACCCGCCGTTGCCGCAGGACGAGCCGGCGGTGGCGCTGAACCTCGAAGACCCCATGAACGCGGTCGCCGCCTCGAACGACTACACCGGTGACGGATTCTGGATCGGGTTCACCACCGACGGCGGCCACACCTGGACGTCGCAGTGGAAAGACCCCAAGTTCTCGTTCGATCAGAGCCGCTGCTACGCCTCGGATCCGACGATCGCATACAGCCTGCGCGACCACGCCTTCTACATGGGCACCCTGTGTTACTTCTCCGGAACGCCCGCCTCCGAGATCCACGTATGGAGGTCGGACGACGGGGGCGCGACCTGGTCGGACTCGACGAAGCCGGCCCTCGTCGTGACGAACCACGCGTCGGACGGATCGATCGACGCCTCCGTCTTCAACGACAAGGAACTCATGGCGATCGACAACGTTCCGGGCAGCCCCACGTTCGGCCGCATCTACGTGACCTACACGAAGTTCCACATGACGGGCTCGCTCGCGCGCAGCGACTACTGCCCGATCCAGCTCGCCTACACGGACGCGATCTCGGCGAGCGATCCGTCGACCTCCGTGTGGCAGCACACCCCCATCGTCCCCGACGACCCGGGCGGCAAGGGGGTCGGTGCGTCGGCGAACCAGTTCTCCACCCCGGTGGTCGACGAGCAGGGCGGCCTGGACGTGGCGTTCGTCAGCGAGGACTGCAACACGTCCTACGATCGCGCCCTGTACTTCGCCCGCTCGACGACCGGAGGAGCGACGTTCGGTCAGGTCGTGCGGGTCGACCACCCCGGCGAGTGGACGGACAATCCGAACCGCAACGACTACCTCGGAGGCCTTGGGCAGGTGCGCCTGCCGGGGACGATCTCGCTCGCGTACGACGCCACCCGCTCGCGCCTGGTCCTGCTGGTCCAGAACGCGATCGACCTCCAGACATCGGGGACCAACATCTCGGCCCAGACCTCGGATGACTTCGGCGCGACGTGGTCCTCGGCGAGCCCGGTGAGCGTGACGGGTGCGGGAGACCCGGCGCCGGGTCAGCAGTTCTTCCCGGCGGTGGGGGTGGACGGCTCGGGCACGTACTCGGCGATCTGGCAGGACACGCGGAATCACATGCACAGGATCGAGACGTTCCAGGGCACCTCGACCGACGGCGGGCAGACCTGGACGAACACCCTGATCAGCACCGCGGCCTTCGATCCACGGCAGTCGTTCTTCACGTGCGGGTGCTTCATCGGCGACTACAACCAGATCGCGGTGGCGGACTCGGTGGTCTATCCCGTGTGGACGGACGGGCGGAACTCGCCCGGCCGGCCGGCCGGGGACACGGACGTGTTCACGAACGTCGAGATCGCGACCTAGGCCATCGAGGACACGCGCCCGGTGGACGCCGAGCGACGCTCGCGACTACCGTCGTGAGCGTGATGGAGCGCTCCGAGGCGGTCTCGAGCGGGTGGGTCGCGGCGCGGTGGAGGCCGGCGTTCGGCGCCGCCGTGGCGTCCGAGTTCGCCGGCCTCATCCATCTCGCGTTCGCCCGGGAGCACCTGCACGAGTGGGTTCCGTTCGGGCTCTTCTTCCTCGCCTCGGGGCTCTTCCAGGTCGTGTGGGCGGTGATGGTCTTCTCGCCACAGCCCCGGGCCTTCTTCGCGGTCGGGCTGGTCGTGAACGTGGCGACCGTGATCCTGTGGGCGGTCACGCGGACCACGGGCTTGCCGATCGGCCCGGAGCACTGGACGCCGGAGGCGGTCGGGGCGCCCGACGTGGCGGCCTCGATCCTCGAGCTGCTCATCGTCGTGGGATGTGTCTGGATCCTCGGGGCCGACCGCCGATCGGGGCGCACGGCGACATACTGACCGCATGGTCGGTCCCCTGCGCGTGACGCGCACGATCGTCGTGCCCGAGCGCGAGCTGCGATGGCGGTTCAGCCGCTCCTCCGGCCCCGGCGGCCAGTCGGTGAACACGGCCGACTCGCGCGTCGAGCTCAGCCTCGACGTCTCGGCGACCTCGGCGCTCGGGCCGGTGCAGCGGGCTCGCGCGCTCGAGCGGCTGCGAGACCGGCTCGTCGACGGCGTGCTCACCGTCACCGCGTCGGAGCAGCGGTCGCAGCTCCAGAACCGCGAGGCCGCCCTCGAGCGGATGGGGGAGGCCCTCGCTGCGGCCGTCGCGCCGCCTCCGCCGAAACGTCGCCCCACGCGGCCGAGCCGGGGGGCCGTCGAGCGCCGGCTCGCCGACAAGAAGCGGCGTGCGCGGACGAAGCGACTGCGTCGAGCCGATGATGCGTGAGCGGACGGAACGACGTCGGCTCGCCGATGAGATCTCGCTCGACGGCGCGATCGCCGGTTACACCGTCGGCGCGATCCTCGTCCTGGCGGGCACGGCGTTCGTCGTCGGCGGGTGGGACGAGCTCTGGCGCCGATGCGGCCGGGCCTCGGGCGGATGCCAGACTTCGGCGGCGTCGGCGGCGCTGGTCACGATCTTCTCGATCGCGGCGATCGCGGCCGGCGTCGCGTTCGTGTGGCGCCTCGCGCATCGACCCGTCGATCCGGAGGGGAGCTCGCGCACGGTGGTCGCGCTCGGTGTGCTGTTCGCGGCCGGGATGCTGTTGCTCGCGTGGCGGATCCCCGCCTTCACCTGCGCGCGGGGGCGGCTCGATACGGTGCTCGACCTGTGCATGCACCCGCCGAGCACGTCCGAGCCGTCGAGCTGGACGTGGGTGCGGCTCGCGAGCGCGGCGGTCGGGCTCGCGGGCGGCGCCTTGATCGCGGTCCGGCCGAGATGGGCCCGGGCGACGGCGCCGCTGGCCGTCCTCGCGTGCGGCGCCGGGATCGGGCTGTTCCTGTCCCAGACCTTCGTCGGCTGACCTACGCGCGCGGCTCGAGGGCGATCGCGGGGATGAGCCGGTCGGTCTTCTTCGGGTAGTCGGCGAACGAGGCGCGCCGCTCGACCTGGCGGGCATACAGCTCGTCGCGCTCGGGACCGGTGATCTCCCGCGCACGGACCGCGATCGTCGAGGTCCCGACCTCGATCGTGACGTCGGGGTTCGCGATGAGGTTGTGGTACCAGTCGGGGTTCGTCGGCGCGCCCCCCTTCGACCCGAACACGACGTACCTGTCGCCGTCCGGCAGGTAGACCAGCGGGTTCACGCGTGGCTGGCCCGTCCTCGCTCCCCTCGTGTGGAGCAGCAGCATCGTGGCGCCCTCGAAGGGGCCGCCCACCTTGCCGTCGTTCGTGCGGAACTCCTCGATGATCGGTGCGTTGTAGTCGCTCATGACACCCATCTTGCCGTATGCAGCGGGATATGCTCGGTCGACCTCGTCGTCGCCGGCGCGGGCATCAGCGGGCTCGCGACGGCGTGGTTCTACCGTCGGCGCAGGACGAGTGTCCGGGCTACCAGTCCTCGGGCAGCTCCTTCTCGGCGTTCAGCTCACGAGCACGCTTCTTGATCCAGCGCTTGGCTTCAGCCTTGTCGTTCGCCCGGCCGTAGGAC
>JBLNAW010000058.1:0-8361 GCA_050259555.1 Solirubrobacterales bacterium | reverse complement strand
GCCGTGCCGACCACCGCGAACGGCCGGATCCCGATCTCGCGGTCGTGCACGATCTGCGTGCGGAGCTCGTCGACGCGCATCCGATAGTCCGCGTCGACCGGGAGATGCCGCACGTTCGCCCACCCGATGCCGAGCATGTCCGCCGCCCGGTCACTCACGACGTGGGTCTCGGTCGACAGGTACAGGCCGAGCTGCGGGCCGGCCAGGATCCCTTCGTCGCGCACGTTCCAACCCGCTCGTTGGTCGCGCGCCGCCTTCAGCGCGACGAAGTTCGCCATGGCGCCGCCCGACGTGATGAGCCCACCGGCGCCCTCGGGCAACCCGAAGACGTCGTTCGCGAAGAACCGCGTGAGGGCGAGCTCGATCTCGATCGCCGAGGCCGCGAGCTGCCATCCCCCGGCGTTCATGTTCAGCCCGGCTGCGAGCAGGTCGGCCGCCGCTCCCGGCACCGTCCCGGCTCCCGAGATGTACGCGAGGAACCGCGGGTGGCCGAGGTAGCTCGACCAGTCGAACACCATCTCGTGGAGGTACGCGAGGAGCTCGTCCTCGGGCATCGGCTCCTCGGGGACCGGGATCGCGACCGCGTCGCGGACCTCCTCGGCCGACCACCCTCGGCGCACGGGCAGGTCCGGGAGGCGCTCGAGCAGCTCCTCCCAGATGTCCGCCGCACCGTCCGCGAACGCCCGTGCGCGCTTCGGGTCCCAGTCGAGATCGCGGACGGGTTCGGGTCGATCGCTCATGCCCTCAGTCCTTCTCGGCGCCGAGACGGAACCCCTCGAACGACATCTGCCGCCACCACACCTCTTCGCCGACGGCCTCGAAGATCGCCTGCACCTGGCTCTGGTGCGCGAGGATCGCCTGCACCTTGACCTCGAGCAGGTCGGGCGGGAGCGAGAAGTCGATCGCGAGCTCCTCGTGGGGCGTCACGGGCGGCGTGCCCGGCCGGAAGACGTCGAACGGCGCCCAGATCGGCACGAACTCCTCGGCCCAGTCGGGGGTCGCCGTCGCGTACAGGACCCGCGAGCCGGCCTTGCCCGCCTCGGTCAGGGCCTCGGTCGACCAGCGGGACACCGACATGTGCGCGTGGTGCCCGGTCATCCCGTCGGGACCGAACGTGAGGATCGTGTCCGGCCGCACGTCCGCGACGAGCGTTCGGACCTTGTCGTAGCCCTCCTCGGGCAGCGCCGTGTCCATGTCGATGTCGGGCAGATCGAGCCAGTGGTGCTCGGTCACGCCGAGGATCTCGAGGGAGCGCTCCATCTCGGCGGTGCGGACCTCGCCCATGGTCTCGGGCGGCCACACCTCCTCGTCCATCGAGCCGCCCTCACCGCGCGTCGCGGTCACGCAGACGACGCGTGATCCGTCGCGAACGGCACGAGCCATGAGCCCTGCCGCCAGGTACGTCTCGTCGTCCGGGTGCGCCCAGACGCCGAGGATGGTTCCGAGGTCGTCCATCACCGCTCCCTCATCGGAGGCACGATGCTACCGGAGGGTCGGCACAACGTCGCCGGGTTGGCGGGCTCAGGGCTCGAGCGGGGCGGGGCCGGGCGTCGTCCGCTTGCCGCGGAGGCTCGGGAAGACGACATCCTGATGCTGCCAGCAGCGCTCGGAGCGGTTGTAGACGGACAGCGTGGTCTCGCACCCCGGAAGGGCACAGACGCGCCCCGCACGCTCCCGCTTCGAGGCGGGAGGCAGGGGGCCGGGACGGGTTCCCTTGGCCACGACTCCTCGAACGGGGATTCGGCGTGGAGGCGCGGAGGGTTCGAGGGAGGGGCGACGGCGACTCAGGCGTTGGGCGCAGCGTACCGAGCGCGGATCCGCTCGAACAGGTCTTCCGGGACCTGGTCGCAGCCGCACTTCGCGCGCAGGAGCTCCTTCAGGTGCCGCTGGAAGTCCGAGTGGTCCATGCACGGCGGGCACTTCTCGAGGTGCTCATCGATCCGCGCACGCAGATCGGAGCCGAGCTCACCATCGAGGTAGAGCTCGACCTGCTCCAGGACCTGACGACACTCATCGTTCAACCAGACCACGCTCCCGTACCGTTTCCCACAACGCCTTCTGGAGCGCTTTCCTTCCCCGATGGAGCCGGGACATGACGGTCCCGATCGGGACGTCGAGGATCTCGGCGATCTCCTTGTAGGAGAACCCCTCGACGTCGGCGAGGAGCACGGCCATCCGGAACCCTTCCGGCAGGGCCTCGAGCGCGCGCTGGACGTCCTCGTCGGGGAGGCAATCGAGCACCTCGGACTCGGCCGAGGCCTCGACACCGGACGCGCCGAGACGGTCGAACAGGAACCAGTCCTCGACCTCGTCGTCCTGGACCGTGATCGGCTCGCGCTGCTTCTTGCGGTAGGCGTTGATGAACGTGTTCGTCAGGATCCGGTACATCCAGGCGCGGAGGTTCGTCCCCTCCTCGAACCCGCCGAATCCTCGGTATGCCCGCAGGTAGGCCTCCTGGACGAGGTCCTCGGCGTCCGTGGGGTTCCGCGTCAGCCGGAGCGCGGCCGAGTAGAGGTTCGGAAGCAGCGGCACCACGTCGCGCTCGAACCGGGCTCGGAGCGCCGGATCCTCCGACGGCGCAGCGGCGCTACGTCCCGGCACGAGTCCCACCCACGTCCGTTCGATGCGTCGTCTCCACGTCGCGACCAGCCTACCCGTGCCTGGAGACGGCGGTCTCCTGTCACATGCGGGAGGCAGGTGCGAAGATGGGTCGCAGATGCCAGACGACAAGGATCGACGCGGGCGCTTCGGCGGCTTCGATCTCGGCCCCTCGGGGGATCCGAGCGGCCGCCGCATGCGCACCTCGCCCTGGGTGTGGATCGTCGGCTTCCTGCTGGTCCTGATCGTCTTCAACATCCTCGCCGCGCCGCGCCCGAGCGGCATCGACTACTCCGAGTTCCTCAAGAAGGTCGAGGCCGGCCAGATCGTGGGAACGCTGAAGGTCTCGGCGACGGACGTCTCGGGCTCGTACCAGGACAACGGGAGCGAGGTCCAGTTCACCGCGACGATCCCGCCCACCGACCAGGGAACGAACAAGCTCACGGACACGCTCGACGCGGCGAACGTCGCGTACACGGGCGTGACGCCGAACGCCTTCTCGAGCTTCCTCATCGGCTGGGTGGCGCCCCTGCTCCTGTTCGGCCTGCTCTGGTTCTTCCTGATCCGGCGGATGAGCGGTGCGGGGGCGGGGGCGGCGCTCAACCTCGGGAAGAACAAGGTCAAGATCTACGACCGCAAGGAGATGAAGACGACCTTCGCCGACGTGGCCGGCGTGGACGAGGCCAGGGACGAGCTGAAGGAGATCGTCGACTTCCTCAAGAACCCGAAGAAGTACCAGCGGCTCGGTGGCCGGATCCCGAAGGGCGTGCTGCTGCTCGGTCCGCCGGGGTGCGGGAAGACGCTGCTCGCCCGCGCGGTCGCCGGTGAAGCGAACGTGCCCTTCTTCTTCATGTCCGGCTCGGAGTTCGTCGAGATGTTCGTCGGCCTCGGTGCGGCGCGGGTGCGCGAGCTGTTCCAGCAGGCGAAGGAGAAGGCGCCCGCCCTGGTCTTCCTCGACGAGATCGACACGATCGGCAAGGGCCGCGCGGGGGCGATGGGCGCGGGGTTCGGCGCGCACGACGAGCGCGAGCAGACCTTGAACCAGCTCCTCGTCGAGATGGACGGCTTCGACTCGAGCAAGGGCGTCATCATCATGGCCGCCACGAACCGACCGGACGTGCTCGACCAGGCGCTCGTCCGGCCCGGGCGGTTCGACCGGCAGGTCGTCGTCGACCGCGCGGACCTCAAGGGTCGTGAGGACATCCTGAAGGTGCACGTGCGAGGGGTCGCCCTCGACCCCACCGTCGACCTGCGCGTGCTGGCCGCGCGCACGCCCGGCTTCACCGGGGCCGACCTCGCGAACATCGTGAACGAGGCCGCCCTCCTCGCGGCCCGCAAGGAGAAGAACTCGGTGACGATGACCGAGCTCGAGGAGGCGATCGATCGCGGCGTCGCGGGACTCGAGCGCAAGAGCCGCGTCATGTCCGACAAGGAGCGCACGATCGTCGCGAAGCACGAGATGGGCCACGCCATCGTCGCGCTCACCGCCGCTACCGCGGACCCGGTGCACCGGGTGTCGATCATCCCGCGGGGCGCAGCGGCGCTCGGGATGACGATGCAGCGGCCGCTCGAGGACCGCTACCTGCTCACCGAGCCCGAGCTGCAGGATCGCCTTGCGGTGCTGCTCGGCGGCCGGACCGCCGAGGAGATCTGCTTCGAGCAGATCTCGACGGGTGCACAGAACGACCTGCAGCGCGCGACCGAGATCGCCCGCGCGATGGTGACCGAGTACGGCATGAGCGAGGCGATCGGACCCTTGTCCTTCGGGCCCGACGGCATGCGCGGCGGCGGGTTCTTCTACCCGGGTGCCGCCCCGGAGTTCTCGGAGGCCCTCTCGGAGCGGATCGACGGTGAAGTCGCCCGCCTGGTCAACGAGGCGCACGAGCGTGCGACGGTGGTGCTCAGACAGCATCGAGCGTTCCTCGACACCATGGCCGATCTCCTCATGGTCACCGAGGTGATCGACGGCAAGGACCTGCTCGAGTACTTCGAAGGGACCAAGCCGGTCCCCGACATCGACGCCCTCCGGCGCGAGCGCGGCAACGGCGGCCCGAGAGCGTCCGAGGAGTCCGTGGGACCCGAGATCATCGTGACCCCCCCGCCGCCGCCCGGCGCGCTTCCCGGCCGGGACATCTAGCCGGTCCCGCCCTCTGCGGGCTCGACGAGCAGGTCCGTGCGCCCGCGGAAGCGCTCGAGGAAGCGGTAGAAGTTGCGCTTCGACAGGCGTTCGCGCTCGGCGGGGTCGGTGTGGTGCCACATCCGGTGCTCGTGCTTGTCGACCGGGACCTCGACGACGACCGCGCGCAGGCCGGCGTCCCTCACCCGGAACGAGCACTCGATGTCGGCGGTGCGGTACCACCGGAACTTCTCGTCGAAGAGGCCGGCGTCGCGGAGCACGTCCCGGCGGAACGCCATCAGGTAGCCCTCGATCGCGTCGACCTCCGGCCCCGTGGCTTCCTCGAAGGTCTGGAGGTCGTGCGTGACGATGCCGAACGGTCCGCACACCCCGACGCCGGGATCGGCGAGCGCATCGTCGAGCGGGCCGATCACGTCGCCGGTCGGCTCGACCGATCCGTCCATCACGAGCACGATCCGGCCGCGCGAGCGCTTCAGCCCGGCGTTCCGCGCGGCGCCCCAGCCGGTCCCGGGCTCGAGCGCGAGCACCTCGACGTCCTCGCCGTAGACGGTGGGGTCGGTCTCGGTCACGTCGGCGACGACGTACTGGACGTCGCGGCCCCGCCCGTGCGCGCGGAACCCGGCGAGCGCGCGGGCGACGTCCTCCGGCCAGCCCTCGACGATCCAGTGCACGCTCACGTCGTACGTCGGCGGCTCGTCGAGCACGCTCGGCACATCGCGTGCGCGGACCCGCGGCTCCTCGGCGGGCGCGATCGGCTCGAACGTCGAGCCCTCGGGCGAGTCGACCACCCGGTAGCCGAGCTCGGCGATCGCGTCTCGCAGAGCGTCCGCACGGGCGAAGTCCTTCGCCGCCCGAGCCTCCCGGCGCTCGGCGGCGAGGGCCTGCACCTCCTCGGGCACCGAGGTCATCCTCGGTGCCTCCGCACGAAGTCGAGCACGACCTCATCGGCGCGCTCGGCCTGCTCGGAGTGGTACACGTGCCCCGCCCCCTCGAGGATCGCGAGCTCGGCGCCCGGGATGCGCGATGCCAGCACCCGGGCGTTCTCGACGTCGATCACCTGGTCCTGCGAGCCGTGCAGCACGAGGACCGGCATCCGCAGCTCGGGCAGGCGTTCGTACGCGTCCCACGCTTGCACGGCCTCCCACTGACGGCGCTGGCCGTCGGGATGCTGCGGTTGCGCCCGGCCGACGCGCAGATCGTCCTCGACGTGCTCGGGGTGCGCCTCGGCGAACCCCGGCGCGTAGAGCTGGAGCCACGGCCGGCCCTTGGATGCGCGGGCGCGCGACGGCACGATGTGGGAGTGCCCCGAGTGCGTGCACGCGAGGACGAGCGAGCGCGCACGCTCGGGATGCGTGAGGCCCAGCTCCTGGGCCACGAACCCTCCGAACGACTGGCCGTAGACGTGCGCGTGCTGGATCCGGAGCTCGTCGAGCACGGCCACGCAGTCCTCGACGAACGTGGCCATCGTGGCGGGCGCATCGGGCGCTTCCGAGCGGCCGTTCCCGCGATGGTCGTACGCGACGACGAAGCACTCGGCGGCGAGGTGCGGGATGTTCCGGCGCCACCCCGGGATGTCGCCGCCCATGCCCTCGAGCAGCACGATGGGCTCGCGGCGAGGGTCGCCGTAGATCTCGACGTACAGGCGAGCGCCGTCGGGACGCGAGACGAAGGCCACGCCCGCTCCGCGACCGGCTAGACCGGCTCCTTCGACACCGAGCGCAACCGGCCGGCGACGGCCTCGAGCGTCTTCAGCGCGATCGAGGGGTGCTCCATCAGCAGTCCGCGGAACACCCATCCGGTGATGCCGACGAGCTTGACGTCCGTGAGCGCGGTGACGGTCGCCGTCCGTGGTCCGCCGTCGAGCAGCGCGATCTCTCCGAAGAAGTCGCCGGGCCCGAGCTTCGCCTTGCGCCTGCCGCCGATCGTGACCTCGCACTCGCCCTCGAGGATGACGAACAGGCCGATGCCGCGCTCGCCCTCACGCGCGATGGTGATGCCGCCTCGGTGCGTGACCTCCTTCGCCGCGCGCGCGATCACGCCGAGCTCCCGCTTGGAGCATTCGGAGAACAACGGCACGTTCGCGATCTTCGCGATGACGTCTGACTGCGCCACTGTCGGGACCTCCTCTGCGGCCGCGGACGACCGCCACCGGCTCGTCGGCTCTCGGGCAGGCGCATCCTATCGCGGGGGCAGGGCGGCGCGAAACCCGCCCCGCGTGAGAGGATGGCCGCCGTGAGCGAGCGGCGCCGGTTCGCGGCCATCGTCGTGCTGTTCCTGATCGGGTTCGGCATGGTCGCGCTCGCCGACGCGCTGGACGCGTGGTGGCCGCTGTACGTCACGCCGCTCCCCTACGCGGTGATCCCCTGGATGATCGTGCGCCACGAGCGCGAGGTCGCCGCCGCCGAGCCCGGCCCCTGATCCGGCCTCGGCGTATCACCTCATCCTGGAACCGCTGCGGCGTGATCGTCTCGGTCAGGGGCCCTGGCTCTCCTGCCCCCTGTGCGCCAGACCGCGCATCCACAGACCGAGGGTGGCGAGGATCCCCAGCGTCCCGAGAAGCCCCACCACGTAGACGACCGTCAAGAGGCTCGCATGGTCGAACTCGTCCCAGGCGCGTGTCACGGCGACGAGCAGGAGGACCGAACCGACCGCCACCGTGGTCAGCGTCACCCGCGCGGCGGACCAACGTCCATCGGCAGCCATCGCGAGCCACGCCACGCCGGGCAGTGCGACGAAGGCAGCCACCGCTCGCGCCGTGAGCGGCGTCAGCGTCCACGGCCATACCGCGATCGCACTCTCCGGCCACAGGTACATCCACGCGGCGATGGCGAGCATCCCTGCGCCGACGACGACCATCCCCCCACGGGCCCACCGCGGGAACGTCGCGTCTCGTTCCTCCAGGGCCATGGGATCGCGTCCGCGGTTCATGAGCCAGACACCGGGCACGAGGAAGGGGGTGATGAGGTAGATCCAGAACCACAGCACGAACGCCACGGAACCGTGGCGGAACCGGTCCCAATGCAGCAAGGTCGCGCCGAGCATCATCCACGTGAACACGGTCGTGGGAAGGAAGCCAAGCGCGACCCGATGCCAGCGCCGCTCGGTGAGCACCCGGACGAAGAAGTACAGCGCGGACCCGTACCCCGCCCCCATCACCATCGCCGTCATGTGGGAGTCGATCGTCCACGCGAACCGATCCCCGGTATCGTCCGGGAACGCGAAGAGCACGATCCAGGCGAAGGCCAGGATCACGATCACCACCGCCGCGACGCCCCGCGTGAAACGACGGACCTGGTCGTCTCGAGGAGTCGAACCCTTCACGGTGCCGAGACGCTATCGCGCACGCGCCTCCGGCGCGGTACCCGAAGTTGCCACACCCACGTCGAGAACGCGCGAGGGGCCCCGGTTCCCCGAGACCCCTCGTCACTTCGCTTCTTGCGTCGCGGGGACAGGATCTGAACCTGTGACCTCTGGGTTATGAGCCTAGGGCGTCTGGTGTCAGTCCTCAAGGCAGATGGCTGGGTCGAGATCGCACTTCGAGTGAGCACTCCCGGTCTCGTCCTCACCCATCAGGCCGCCTAAAGGACAGGCGGTGAGGACGAATGGCAGCATTGCGAGGAGCAGCA
>JBLNAW010000057.1:0-2643 GCA_050259555.1 Solirubrobacterales bacterium | reverse complement strand
GGGGCTTGGTGTGGCGGCCGCCCCACCCACCTCCCCACGACGTCCCGCGGCGCGCCTCAGGCCTCGACGGTCGGCGGGGCGCTCACCGCGGGCAGCACGGGCAGCTCGACCCGGAAGACCGAGCCGCGCCCGACGGCGCTCTGCAGCTCGACCGTCCCCCCGAGCGACGCCACGATACGCTTCACGAGCGCGAGGCCGAGCCCCACGCCGCCGACCGTGCCCGGCGACCCGAGCTGCTCGAACGGCTCGAAGAGGCGCTCGCGGTCCTGCTCGGGGATGCCCGGGCCCGTGTCCCGGACCTCGATCCAGCGGGTCACGGGGCCGCCCCCCAGCACGACGCGCACCGAGCCGCGCGCGGTGTACTTCACGGCGTTGACGACGAGGTTCAGGAGCACGAGGTGCAGCAGCCGAGGGTCGGTCGTGAGAGGTGCGAGGCTCGGGGACGGCTCGAGGGTGAGCGAGATGAGCTTCTGTTGTGCCTGCGGCAGCACGTCGTCCACGACCGCCGCCGCGAGCGCCGCCACGTCGACGGCCTCGTTGCGGGGGAGGAGACGGCCCGACTCGACCCGCGTGTACTCGAGCAGCGACTCGAGGAGCGACCCGAGCCGGGAGGCGGCCCGCGAGATCCGCTCCACGATGGCGCTCTGGCGTGGCGTGAGCGGCGTCTCGCTCTCGCCCGCGAGGACGGCGATCCCCAGCCGGATGGGGGTGAGTGGCGTCCGCAGCTCGTGCGAGATCAGCCGGAGGAAGCGGCTCTTCACCGCGCTCGCGCGCTCGGCCGCTTCGCGCGCGACCCGCGTCGTCTCGAGCGCCACCTCGAGCTCGCGGCTGCGGCGGGCGAGCGCGGACGCCAGCGCCTCGAGATCGCCGGTCCGCCCCCGCAGCTCGCGCGCGAGCACGTCGCGCGAGCGCTTCATCGAGACGAGATTCCGGACCCGGGCCCGCAGCTCCTCCGGAAGGAACGGCTTCACGACGTAGTCGTCGGCGCCCTCGCGCAGCAGGCGCACGCGGGTGGCCGGGTCTGCGCGGGCCGTGAGGACGATCGTGGGCGTGCCGGCCAGGGCGGGGCGGCTGCGCAGCTGCGTGATGAGTGCGTCCCCCGACCCTTCGGGCATCATGAGATCCGTCACGATCGCGTCGGGCAGGAGCGCCTCGGCCATCTGGAGCGCTTCGCGGCCGCCCGTCGCGGTTCCGACCCGGAACTCGGCCCCGAGGGCCTCGGCGACGAAGGAGAGTGCGTCCCCGTTGTCCTCGACGACCAGCACCGACGGCGCGCCGGCGGGGCCCACGGGCGTGCTCGGCCCCTCGGTGCGCGTCCGGAGCTCCTCGGCGAGGCCCGCCGCCGCGCCGCTCGCGAGCCCGTCGTGCCCGTTCGAACGCGCCGGCGCGGAGGGTGCGCTGCCGCCGGGCGGGGGCTCGAGCGGGATCTCGAGCTCCAGCGCCGCGCCGCCGTGCGGCGTCTCGCGGACGTGGATGGTCCCGCCGTGGAGCGCCGCGAAGTCCCGGGCGATCGCGAGGCCGAGCCCGGCGCCGCCGTAGCGGCCGACGCGGCCGGGGTCCTGGCGGAACCGCTCGAAGACCGCCTCGCGCATGTCGGGCGCGATCCCCGGCCCGTCGTCCTCGACCCGGACCGTGGCCCGCCCGTCCGCCACGGTCAGCGCGGCGCGGACGTGCCCGGCGTCCGGCACGAACTTGAACGCGTTCCCCACGACGTTCGCGAGGACCCGCTCCAGCTTCGCCGCGTCTGCACGGGCGGCCACGGCGTCCGGGGCGTCGAGCTGGACCTGGATGGCGCGCTCGCGCGCGAGGACCTCGAACTGGGCGAAGACGGCGCGGAGCATCGCCGCCAGGTCGACGGGGCCGGGCTGCAGCCGGACCGCGCCCTCCTCGAGCCGCGCCACCTCGAGCAGCTCGTCGACGTGGCGCAGCAGCAGCCGCGCGTTGCGGCGGACGACCTCCAGATCTCGCCGGGCCGCGGGGGGCAGCCCGTCGTCGAGCAGCTTCTCCACGGGCCCGAGGACGAGCGCCAGGGGGGTGCGCAGCTCGTGGCTGGCGTTCGCGAACAGGCGGGTCTTCGCGTCGTCGAGCTCCTTCACCTGCGCGTAGAGCGCCTCGAGCTCCCGGTTCTTCACCTCGAGCTTCACGCGGCGCTCCTCCGAGAGCTGCGCGCTCTGGGTGACCCCGACGATCGCGGGGCGGAGCCGCACGAGGTACGCGCCGGTCGCGACCGAGGCCGCCGCGGTGACCGCCTTGACGAAGCCGGAGAGCCAGTACTGGGGGTCCCAGAGCGTGAGGATCTCGAGGTAGTGCGTGAGGCCGCAGGCGCCGATGAACATCCCGAACGCGAGGATCATGGGGGAGAACGGCAACCGGATCCGCCGCACGAGGTGCCAGAGCGTGAGCGAGATGATTAGGTACGCCGTGCCGATGAGCGCGTCGCTCGTGACGTGCAGCGCGACCAGGGGCGCCTTCCACAGGAAGCAGTGCCCGTGCGGCATGAAGTCGGACGTCGAGAACACGGTGCGGAGCGTGTCGAACATGGCCGCCTCCGGCTGAGCGCCGCCGAGGATCGTGTCGCAGTGCGGCGGCTCCCGCTGCGCCCCGTCCGGTGTTCCGGTCGCGCGGGCGGGCGGGTGCGTGCCG
>JBLNAW010000056.1:0-13904 GCA_050259555.1 Solirubrobacterales bacterium | reverse complement strand
GCGCCTCGAGGTCCGCACGAGGACGAGCGTGCAGGCCATCGTGACCATGAACAGCATCCAGGCGAGGGCCGACGCGTACCCCATCCGGAAGACGCCCCATCCCTGCTGCCACAGGTACACGGAGTAGAACATCAGCGACTGGTTCGGGTCCCCGACCGAGGTCGCCGCCTGCGTCGTCCCGCTGCCCGAGACCGTGATGCTCGCCACGTACGCCTGCGTGAAGAACTGGAACCCGTAGATCACGCCGGTCACCAGCGAGAAGAAGATCACGGGGCTGATCGTCGGCAGCGTCACGTGACGGAACTTCTGCCAGCCCGTGGCGCCCTCGATGTCGGCGGCCTCGTACAGCTGCTGCGGCACGTCGAGCAGTCCCGCCAGGAAGATGATCATCGTGCTGCCGATCCCCCACAGGCCGAGGACGAGCATCGCCGGCTTCGACCACTGCGGCGAGTAGAACCAGAGCGGCGGGTTCTTCCATCCGACGTGCGTGAGCATCGTGTTGATCGGTCCCGTCGCGGGGTTGAAGATGAAGACGAACGCGAGCGCCACGGCGACCGGCGGCGCGAGGGACGGCAGGAAGAAGATCGTCCGGTACGTCTTCACGCCCTTCCGCGGCTTCGTCAGCATCCAGGCCGTGAGGATCGACAGCGCGATCTGCAGCGGGAGTCCCCACACGATGATCCAGATCGTGTTCCGCACGGCGACCCAGAAGTTCGGGTCCTTCGTGAACATGTAGACGTAGTTCTGTATCCCGTAGGGCTCGGGGCTCGAGAGGAGGTCGTACCTCGTGAACGAGAAGTAGAAGGTCGCGACCATCGGATACAGGATGAACGCGAGGAACCCGAGGATCCACGGCGACATGAACAGCAGGACCGTCAGGGTCCTGCGCACGTTCCGCCGCCGGGGCCGGCGTGCGATCTGCCGGACCCCGGCGGTGGTCGTGTCGAGCCGTCCTGTCGTCGCGACCGTCGTCTCCTAGACCTGCGCCTCGGCCAGCAGGTTGTTCACCTCATCGGCGGCCTGCTGGAGGCCTTCCTGCACGTTGGCGAGTTTCCCCGCCTGCCAGTCCGCGAGCTGCTGGCCGATCGCCGTCTGGTCTCCGTCGCCGATCGCCGTCGTCGGCTTGTAGTGCGATGCGGGGTTCGCGAAGATGTCGAGGAACGTCTGGAACTGCGGCGTCACGTCCAGATCCGGCGACTCCAACGCCGCGAACGTCGTCGGCACGTTCCGGACGAAGTTGGCCATGAACACCAGCGTCGGTGTGTCGGTGGCCATCCAGGACACGAGCAGCCACGCCTCGGCCGGGTGGGGCGACCCACGCGGGATGCCGATGATCGTTCCGCCGACCTGGCCCACGCCGTAGGTGTCGGCGGCGTCGTCCGGGACCGGGAGCGGCGCGGTGCCGTAGTTGAGGTCGGGCGTGCCGTCGGCGATGAACGCGGTCCGCCACTCACCGTCGATGTTCATCGCGACCCGCCCCGTCTGGAAGTCCTGCTCGGACGACCACTCGTTGCCCTGGCCGGCGACGAACTTCTGCAGGTTCTCTTGGCCGTAGAAGTCGATGAGCTGCTTCTGCCAGTCGAACAGGTCGGCCCAGCAAGGGTCGGTGAAGGCCGACTCGGACCCGTCCGCGTTGTACCAGGGGCATCCGAACGGCGTGCTGAGCGTGAGCGGGTTCGTCTCGTAGTACCCGCTCCATGGCACCAGCCCCGCGACCTTGATCGAGCCGTCGGGGTTGAAGACCGTCAGCTTCTTCGCGACGTCGATCAGCTCCGAGGTCGTCTTCGGCGGCGCGGTGATGCCGGCCGCGTCGAACATGTCCTGGTTGTAGTACAGGCCGTACGCGTCGGTCAGGAAGGGCAGCGCGCACTGGCTCCCCCCGTAGCTCGTGTACTGGGTCACCGAGTCGGGGAACTGGCTCATGTCGAAGTTCGTCTGCGTCATGAACGGCGTCAGGTCCTGCCATCCGCCCGACTCGCAGAACTTCCCGACGTTGTCCAGCCCGAAGGAGAGCACCGCGTCCGGCGGCGTTCCCGAGTTGATCGCCTGGATGATCTTCTGGTCGCCGATCCCGCCCGTGCTCTTCACCGTGATCCACGGGTACTTCGCGGTGAAGTTCTCGAAGATCGAGTTGAACTGGCGGAGCTCGCGTCCCGTCCAGGCACCCCAGATCTCGATCGTGACGGGCGCATGGGACTCGCTCGGGTTCACGGTCGGCGGCGGCGACTGCTGGTCCCCGCCCCCTGCCGTGCAGGCGCCCGCGATCAACGCGAACACCGCCAGCACGGTCAACGTGCGCTTCATGCCGAACCCCCTCCTTCCGATCCTTCGTCAGCCCGCCCGCGCGCGGGCGGTGGACCCACGCTCGAACAGCAGATCTTGCGCTGCCTCACGGGCCATCGCGATGGCCCCGAGCACCGTCGCCTCGTCGCCGAGCGGCGAGGCCTCGACCCTCGGCGAGAACGGCGAGATCGCCCGCAGCTCGCGCTCGACCGTGGCGAGGAGCAGGTCGCCGTTCCGTCCGATCCCCCCACCGAGCACCACGAGCTCGGGATCCACCACCGGCACGACCGCCGCGATCGCGAGCGCGATGCCCCCGGCGACGGCCTCGACCACCTGTTCGGCGGTGGGATCGCCCCGCCGGGCGGCGGCGAACACCTTCTTCGGCGTGAGCGGCGGTGGCATCCCCAGTCGCCGGGCGGTCGCGACGACGCCGGCCGCACCGATCGCCGACTCGAGCGCTCCTCGGCGCCGGTTCGACGGATCGTGCGGGTCGGCCGCCGCGAGCGGCAGGTAGCCGATCTCACCCGCGGCACCGACCGAGCCACGGTACAGGTGCCCGCCGAGCACGAGCCCCATCCCCACCCCGGTGCCGACGTGCACGTACACGAAGTTCGCGACGTCCTTGCCGATGCCCTTCCAGCCCTCGCCGATCGTCGCGAGGTTCACGTCGTTCTCGAACCCGACGTTCGTGCCGAGCTCGAGCCGCAGCGCCTCGACGAGCCCCTGGCGTCCCCAGCCCGGCAGGTTGTGCGCGAGCGCGACCTGCCCGCGCGAGGGCTCGAACACGCCGGGGCTGCCGACGACCGCGAACGTCACCTGGCGCCACCGGATCCCGGCTTCGGCCGCGAGCCCGTGGGCGATGTCCCCGACCTGCCGGATCAAGCTGGTGGCGCTCTTGGCCCGCGCCGTCTCGTCGCTGCGGGCGAGGATGTCTCCGGTGATGTCGGCGATCGCCGCGCGCACGTAGCTGCGCCCGATGTCGATCCCGACGATCCACCCCGCGCGCGGGTTCAGCTCGTACAGGACGGCTGTCGGGCCCTTGCCGCCGGACGAGCGACCGGCCTCGCGCACCAGTCGCGCACGGGTCAGCGTCTGCAGGGCCTGCGAGACCGTGGGCTTGGAGACGCCGCTGTCGCGCGCCAGTTGCGCCCGGGATACCGGGCCGAGCTGGCGGATCAGCTCGAGGAGCGTGCGCTCGTTGATCGCCCGGAGGAGGCTAGGAGTCCCGGCCGTGGAGATCTGCTCGACGCCCGTCTCGACCCCTCGCTCCCCCGTCGACGTTGCGTAGGAAACTTTCCTAACTATTCCGCCCGATGCTACGCTGCCGGACGGCGCCGGGTCAAGGCAGCGGCGCCTCGGAAGGAGCGAACGACATGGCCGAGCTCGCGATCCGCGGAGGAACCCCCGTCCGACCACAGGGCTACCCCGCCTGGCCCGTGTGGGACGAGACCGACGTGCAGGCCGTGACCGACGTCGTGCGGAGCGGCAACTGGGGAGGCTTCCCTGAGCCCGGCCCGAAGAACCAGGAGTTCGAGTCCGCGTTCGCCGCCTACCAGGGCGCGAGCCACGGGATCTTGATGATGAACGGCACCGTCACGATGGAGGTCGCCCTGAAGGCGCTCGGCATCGGGTGGGGCGACGAGGTCATCGTGCCGGCGCTCACGTTCGTCGCGACGGCGTACGCGCCCATGGCCGCCGGCGCGCTCCCGGTCGTCGTCGACGTCGAGCCGAGCACCTGGACGATCGACCTCGACCAGGTCGAGGCGGCGATCACCCCGAAGACCAAGGCCGTGATCCCGGTCCACCTCGGGCAGCAGATGGCCGACATGGACCGGCTGATGGACATCGCGGTGAGGCACGGACTGGCGGTCGTCGAGGACTGTGCCCACGCTCACGGGCAGATGTGGGGCGGGCAGGGCGCCGGATGCATCGGCGACTTCGGATCGTTCAGCCACCAGTCCTCGAAGATCCTCACCGCGGGTGAGGGCGGGACCCTGCTCACGAGCGATGACGACCTCGCCCGCCGGGCGCACTCGATCATCGACTGCGGCCGCCCCAAGGATGCCGAGGAGAAGGGGTACACGTTCGGCGCGAATTACCGCCTGGGTGAGCTGCACGCGGCGCTGCTCGTCACGCAGATGGCGAGGTTCGAGTCCCAGCGCGTCGAGCGCGAGGGCAACGCCGAGCTGTTCGAGGAGCTCGCGCCGATGGTCCCCGGCGTGACGATCAAGCCGCGCGACGAGCGGATCACGCGCTGGTCCTTCTACAACTACATCTTCGCGATCGACCCGGATGCCTTCGCCGGCGCGACGAACGAGGTCGTGGCCGCCGCCCTCGAGGCCGAGGGCATCCCCGCCGAGGTGCAGTACCCGCCGATGAGCCGGTACGACCTCTACCAGCCGTCGCTCTCGCGGCTGCCCGTCGCGGTCGAGTTCGCCGAGCGCCTCGACCCCGCGACGATGTCCTTCCCCGTCGCCGAGGCCGCCGGCGAGCGTGAGTCCATCTACCTGATGGAGAACACCTTCCGGGCGGGCCGCGAGGGCATCGACCACCTCGTCGAGGCCCTCGCGAAGGTGCAGCGCCACGCCGCCGAGCTTCCGGCGGTCACGTGATCGGGAACTGGACCTCGGTCACGTAGTCCGCCGGGTCCGGCGTATCGGACGGGTCCGAGAGGTAGATCTCGCGCGGCGGGCCGGCGATCTGGTGCCCGTGCTCCTGGATCCACCCGGTGACCGTGTGGTAGGCGGGACCCATCTCGTCGTACGGACCTCGGTGCGTCGTCGAGGCGACCGTCATCGCCGGCAGCTCCTGCCCGACGACCTCCCCCGCTCCCGGGAACGGCGTCGCGACCGGGAAGGCGATCTCGATGTCGCCCTCGCTCTCCTCGTCGATCACGTCGAACATCACGAGGAACGGCGGACCGACCATCGGGACGCCCGAGCGCCCGACCGCCTCCCCCACCGCCGCGAATCCCGCCTGGACATCGGGTCCGATCGTGGCCATCTTCGTGTGCTTGCGAAGGGCGGCGACGTGCTGCGCCGGCACCTCCTTGACCTGGACCTCGTACGGCATCACGCTCTCCTTCCGCTCGATGAGCCTGCCGAGGAAGGCGAGCCTCCGCTCGTGGCGACCGAGCTCGGCCTCCAGGCGCGCCCGATGACGATCGAGGACCTTCGCGACGACCTGCGGGTCGGCGGCGTCGAGCGCCTCGCGCACGTCCTCGAGCGGCATGTCGAGCGAGCGCAGGACCCTGATCGCCTCCGCGCGGTTGGCCTGACCGTACGTGTAGTAGCGGTAGGCCGACGACGGGTCCACGACGGCCGGCACGAGCAACCCGAGCTCGTCGTAGTGGCGCAGTGCCTTCACCGACAGCCGCGTCATCTTCGAGAAGCGCCCGATCGGGACCAGGTTCTCCATGCCGCCTCCTTCCTCGAGGCCCATCCTGCGGCCTCCCCCCACGGGAGGGTCAACCCGATCTGGGGGACGGATGGCCCGCTTCGCTCGGGACCCGGCTCAGCCGGCGGGGAAGAACCGAGGGAGGTTCGCGCGGTTCTCCTCGAGGAGCGCGTCGAGCAGCGCCTGCGCGCGATCGGCGCCCGGCCCGATCGGGTTCGTGAGGAGCGCCTTGAGCGCGGTCGTGCGGTCGCCGGTGACCGCCGCTGCGATCGCGAGACGCTCGTACGCCTTCGCGTGCTGCACGAGGCCGAGCATCTCGGGCGGGAGCGGCGCGAGCGGGAGCGGGTGCGCGCCCTCGCGGTCGATGCGGGCGGGGATCTCGACCACGTCGTCGGCGGCGAGGTTCGGGATCGCGCCGTCGTTGCGGACGTTCACGACCTGCACGTCGCCGGTCCCGGCATGGAGCGAGGCGACGAGCTGCGCGGCGGCCTCGGAGTAGAACGCCCCGCCGCGCTCCTCGAGCAACTTCGGCTTCTCATCGAGCGCCGGATCCTTGTAGAGCTCCAGCAGGCCGGCCTCGATCTCCATGACCTCTTCGGCGCGGGTCTTCGCGCCCGAGCGCTCGTGCTCGAGGATCTGCTCGGTGAAGTAGTAGTAGCGGAGGTAATAGCTCGGCAGCGCGCCCAGCGCGCGGACCAGCTCTGCCGGGAAGCCCTCGTCGTCTTCCTCCCCGAGGCCGTCGAGGATCTCGGGCAGGCGGTCGACGCCGTCGACCCGCACGGCCCGCTCCCACGACAGGTGGTTCAGGCCGACGTGCTCGAGCTCGACCCGCTCGGGCTCCACCTCGAACCGGCGGGCGAACCCGCGCTGGAAGCCGATCGCAACGTTGCAGAGCCCGAGCGCCCGATGTCCGGCGTCCAGGAGCGCCTGCGTCACGAGGCCGGTCGGGTTCGTGAAGTCCACGAACCATGCGCCGGGGTTCCCTCGCTCGGCGGTGAGCTCGGCGAGCTCGAGCACGACCGGGACCGTCCGCAACGCTTTCGCGAACCCACCGGGCCCGGTCGTCTCCTGTCCGATGCACCCGAACCGCAGCGGGATCGTCTCGTCGAGGTACCGCGCCTGCTGTCCGCCGACGCGGAGCTGGACGATCACGAAGTCGGCGCCCTCGAGGGCCTCGTCGCGGTCGCCCGTGCGGACGAGCCGACCGGACCAGTCGACCTTGCGGAGCATGCGCTCGGCGAGAGCGCCGACGATCTCGAGCCGCTCGGGGTCGATGTCGAGGAGCACGAGCTCGTCCATCGGGAACCGCTCGGCGCGGCGGGCGAAGCCCTCGACGAGCTCGGGCGTGTAGGTGCTCCCGGCGCCGACCACCGCCACCTTCACACCCATCGTCCCGACAGCGTACACTCGCACCGATGAAATCGTTAGGAAACTTTCCTGACCCATTCCTCGCCGAGATCGCGGCCCAACCCGACGCGATCCGGCGCGCGGCGGCCGCACTGGTGGATCAGCGCGACGTCCTGGACCGGATCCGCGAGGCCGCCAGCACCGCGCGCACGATCGTGTTCACCGGGATGGGGAGCTCGTACGACGCCTGTTACCCGGCGGTGAACGACCTCGCCGGGCGCGGGGTGCCCTCCCTGCTCGTGGACTCGGCCGAGCTCCTCCACTTCCGGCGGCCGATCCTGACCGCGCAGACCCTCGTCGTGATCCTGAGTCAGTCGGGCGAGAGCGCCGAGATCGTGCGCCTCGCGACCGAGATCTCGAAGCAGCGCACGCGACCGTTCGTCGTCTCGATCACCAACGGGCTCGACAACGACCTCGCCCACCGGGCGGACATCCGGCTCGACACCTGGGCCGGGGTCGAGACCGGCCCCTCCACGAAGACGTTCGCCGCGGCGATGACGACCCTCGCCGGGCTGGCGGGGCTCCTCGCGGGCAGTGAGGTCGGGACCGCGATCGACCGCACGCGGACGGCCGCCGAGGGCGCCGCCCTCGCCGCCGAGCGTCTGCTCGACGACCCCGAGGCCTCGGCGGACCGGCTCGCCGAGCAGATGAGCGGGCGCGAGGCGATGGTCGTGCTCGGCCGCGGGCCCGCGCGAGCAGCGGCCGAGATGGGGGCGCTCACGCTGAAGGAGTCGGGCGTGATGGCCGAGTCCCTCGAGTCCGCGATGTTCCGTCACGGCCCGCTCGAGCTCGCGGGACCCGGCATGTCGGCGATCGTGCTCGCGACCGAGCCCGAGACGCGCCGCCTCGATCTCGCGCTCGCGGCGGACCTGGTGCAAGCCGGAGCCGCGACGCTCGTGATCACGCCCGACGGCGAGCAGCCGAAGGGTTCCTACGCCGTCGCGACCGGGTACCTCGACCGCGCGCTCGTGTCCGCGGTCTCGATCGTGCCGGTGCAACTGCTCGCGTGGAAGCTCGCGACCGAGGCCGGTCGCACCCCGGGGGCGTACACGCGCGCCTCGAAGGTGACGACCCGTGAGTGACGACGCTCCGCGCGTCGCGCTGACGTTCGACGCCGAGCACCCCGACCGCCCCCTCTGCCCGCCCGGGAACGCCGACAGGATCCTCGACGTATTGCGCGAGGCGGACCTCCGGGCCACGTTCTTCATCCAGGGTCGCTGGGCGCGTTCGCAGCCGGCGACGGCGCGACGGATCGCCGAGGACGGCCATCTCGTCGGCCACCACTCGAACTACCACGTCCGGATGCCGTACCTCTCCGACGACGGTCTCCGCGCCGACGTCACCGAGGGCGAGCTCGCGATCCGCGAGGTCCTCGGTGCCGACCCGCGCCCGTGGTTCCGGTGTCCGTTCGGTGAGGGGCACGACGATCCCAGGGTGCTCGGCGTCCTCGAGGAGCTCGGGTACCGCGAGGTCCACTGGGACGTCGAGCTCGAGGACTGGGAGCCATGGCGCACGGCCGAGGACGTCGCGCGCGATGCGACGGCCGGCGCCCTCGAGCACGGCGACGGCGCGATCGTCCTCCTGCACACCTGGCCAGAGCCCACGGCCGGCGCGCTCCCGAGGATCATCGAGAGCCTCGGTCGCGAGGGCGTGAACCTCGTCACCGTCGAGGAGCTGGAGCGGGGACGGTGAAACGGCCGGCGGTCCTCGCGGTCGACGGCGGGGGTTCGAAGGTCGATGCGGTCCTGCTCGACCGGGCGGGGCACGTGCTCGGGGTGGCGCACATCCCCGACCCGAAGTGGGACGACACCGGGGACGAGCTCCACATGGACTCGATCGGTGCCGCGCTCGAGGCGGCGGCTCGCGACGGCGGGCTCGATCCGCAGGCGCGGCCGATCGCCGACCTCGGCGTGTACTGCCTCGCCGGCGCCGACCTCCCGGCCGACGACCGCCGGATCCTCCGGGGGCTCGGGCGGCGCGGCTTCACCTCGGAGGACGTGCTCCGAAACGACACGTTCGCGGTGCTCCGGGCGGGAACGGAGCGGGACTGGGGCGTCGGCGTCGTCTGCGGGTTCGGCACGAACTGCTCGGGCATCGCGCCCGACGGGCGCCGGTACCGGCTCCCGGCGATCGGCGGCATCTCGGGCGACTGGGGCGGCGCGGCCGACCTCGGCGACTCCGCGCTCTGGTTCGCGCTCCGAGCTCGAGACGGCCGGGGCGCGCGGACGAGCCTCGCGACGAGCGTGCCGGCGTACTTCGGCCTCCGGACCCCCCGACAGGTGATGGAGGCCCTCTACTTCCGCAGGCTCGAGGGCGAGCGCCTCGCCGAGCTCGCGCCGCTGGTGTTCCGCGACGCCGCCCACGACGAGGTCGCGCGGAGCCTCGTCGACCGGCAGGCCGATGAGATCGTCCTCATGGCGGGGGCGGCCATCCGACGCCTGGGCATGCGCGCGCTCGACGTGGACGTCGTCCTGGGCGGCGGCATCTTCCGCAACCGATTCCCGCCGTTCTTCGAGCGCATCGAGGCCGGCTTGCGCGAGATCGCCGACCGGGCGCGCATCACCGTCCTGTCGGCGCCGCCCGTCGCCGGGGCGGCGATGCTGGCGCTCGACCGCATCGGGGCATCGGCGCCCGCGAAGGCACGTGCTCGAGCTGCCTTGACCCACGACCGGTTCGCGAGCGACGCTCGGCGGAGGAAGGGGTAGCGATGGCGACGATCGTGCTCGACGGCGTGACGAAGGTCTTCGGCAATGAGGTCGTGGCGGTGAACGACATCTCCCTGGAGATCGGGGACGGCGAGTTCATGGTGCTCGTCGGCCCGTCGGGCTGCGGCAAGTCCACGATCCTTCGCATCCTCGCGGGACTCGAGGAGGTCACGGCCGGCGAGGTGTACATCGACGGCCGCCAGGTCACGGACCTGCCGCCGAAGGATCGCGACGTCGCGATGGTCTTCCAGAACTACGCGCTCTACCCGCACATGACGGTGGAGCAGAACCTCGGCTTCGGGCTGCGGCTCCGCAAGATGCCGAAGACCGAGATCAAGGAGCGGGTGACCAAGACGGCGACGATCCTCGGCCTCGAGTCGCTGCTCGAGCGCAAGCCCGTTGCCCTGTCGGGAGGGCAACGACAGCGCGTCGCCATGGGACGCGCGATGGTCCGTGAGCCCGTCGCGTTCCTCATGGACGAGCCGCTCTCGAACCTCGATGCCAAGCTCCGCGTGCAGATGCGGGCCCAGCTGGCGCAGCTGCACGAGCGCCTCGGCACCACGACCGTGTACGTGACGCACGACCAGGTCGAGGCGATGACGCTCGGCCAGCGGGTCGCGGTCCTGCGCGACGGGGTGCTCCAGCAGGTGGACACCCCGCAGAACCTGTACGCGCACCCGTCGAACCTGTTCGTCGCGGCGTTCATCGGCTCGCCGCCGATGAACCTGGTCGAGGCCACGATCGAGGGTCGCACGGTGCGGTTCGCAGGGTTCCAGATGCCGCTCGACGCCGCGACGGACCTCGATGCCTACGACGGTCGAACGCTCGTCCTCGGGATCCGCCCCTCCGACCTCGAGGACACCGAGGTGTGGTCGAACGCGGACCTGCCCTCGATCGAGGTCCGCGCCGACGTCACCGAGGAGCTCGGCTCCGAGGTCAACGTCCTGTTCACGGTCGATGCCCCGCCGGTCGCGGTCGAGGAGACGATGGCCGCGGCGGACGAGCCGACCGAGGAGGCGATGTTCCTGCTCCAGGTCGCGCCCGGGGAGCAGCGCGCGGTCTTCTGCGCCCGCGTCGACGCCCGGACGAAGGCTCGGCCGGGGAACACGGTCCGCCTCTCGCTCGACCCCGGGCGGTTCCACTTCTTCGACCAGGAGAGCGGGCTCGCGGTCGGCGAGCGGAGACCCGCGGCGAGCTCCGCCTAGCGCTCGGCCTCGGCGATCCCGTCGGAGGGCTCGAGCGGCAGCCAGCACTCGACGGTGGTGCCGCGTCCCCGCGTGCCCTCGATCCGACACCATCCACCCGCGAGCTCGGCCCGTTCGACCATGGCCGGCAGGCCGAGGTGCCCCGGCTCCGGGCTCGTGAGATCGAGGTCCTCGATCCCCCGGCCGTCGTCGGAGACGCGGAGCAGGATGCCATCCTCGCCCGAGGAGAGCCGCACCTCGAGGTGGCGAGCCCCGGCGTGCTTGCGGACGTTCGTGATCGCCTCCTGCGCGATGCGGAACAGGGTCGCCCGAACATCGTCCGGCGGCTCCGTCGCGAGGTCCACGTCGAGCGCGACCTCGAGCTCCGGCGCGCCGGAAGGCTGCTCGAGGTACTGACGGAGCGCCGCGGCGAGTCCCTCGCGGTCGAGGACCGGCGGACGGAGCTCGAACAGCAGGTGCCGTAGGCGCTCCACGGCCTCGCGCAGGGTGTCGTGGAGCTCACGTGCCTCGGCGTGGAGCACGGGGTCCTCGATCTGCCGGGCGAGCGCCTGCGCGCGCATGTCCGCCGCGCTGATCACCTGGATCGAGTCGTCGTGGATGTCCGCCGCGATCCGGCGGCGCTCCTGCTCCTGCGCCTCTTCGAGCCGGGCCACGAGCATCCGCCGCTCCTCCATCGTGCGGCGCAGGATGTCGAGGCTGTGACGGAGCTTGCCCTCGGCACGCTTCTGGTCGGTGATGTCGAGCATCACGCCCCGCCAGAACAGCGGCTGGCCCGCCGCGTCGCGGACGAGGACGGCGTCGTCTCGGAACCAGAGCTCGCGGCCGTCCGCGGCGATGAGCCGGTAGTCGCAGTGGAAGGGTCCCCCACTCGCGTTCGACTCGTGGTGCGCCGCGACCACACGCTCGCGGTCGTCTTCGTGCAGGCGCGCGAGCCATAGGTTCGGCTCGTCGCGCCACTGCTCGACCGTGAATCCGAGCAGGTCCAGGACCTGCGGGCTCGTGTAGATGTTCGTCGAGAGGTCGTCGACCGCGTCGATGTACAGGATCGCGGGGATGCCCTCGACGAGATGCCGGTAGGTCTCCTGGGCCTCGTGGAGACCTTGCAGGAACTCCGGCGAGAGCGGGGCCCGACTCATCCGGGTCAGAGCTTGTACCCGAATCGGCGGAGCAGCGCCTTGCGCTCCGTCACGTCCTCCTCGGTCTCCACTCCGAGGGGTGAGCTCCCGTCCACCACGCCGAGGATCCCGCGTCCGAGCTCGGTCTGCCCGACGACGACCTCGAGCGGGTTCGCGGTCGCGCAGAAGATGCGGCAGACCTCGGGAACGGCCTTCACCGCGTTCAGCACGTTGATCGGGAAACCGTCGCGCAACGCGATCACGAACGAGTGACCGGCGCCGATCGCCTCCGCATTGCGCACGGCGATGTCGATGAGCTCGTCGTCGTTCCCGCTCCGTCGGACGAGACACGGGCCGCTCGCCTCGCAGAAGGCGATGCCGAACTTGAGGCCGGGTGCCGCGCCGACGAGCGCCTCGTGGAGGTCCTCGACGGTCTTGATGAAGTGGGATTGGCCGAGGATGACGTTGAGGTCTTCAGGCTTGTCGAAGGGGACGGTCGAGACGTCCATCGGGGCGCTCCATCTCGCTCGGGGGTCAGAGGCTTCCGAGCCTGGACAGTAGCCCCGCGAGCAGCGAGATGCGAGGAACCACGCTGCTGAGGTCGATCCACTCCTTCGGCGCGTGATCGTCTCCGCCCACCAGGCCCAGCCCGTCGAGCGTCGGCACGCCCGCTGCCGAGGTCGTGTTCGCGTCCGAGGCCCCGCCGGTCGCCGCGTCCCGCAGCTCGAAGCCGAGCTCCTTGGCCACGCCGATCGCGAGCGCCGCGAGCCTCGCGCCCCCGTCCATCTTCTCCATCGGGCGATGCCCGGCCGCGGCGACGACGGTCGCGGACACGTCGGGGACCGCGTGCTCCTTCGCGATGCGCTCGACCTCGGCCTCGGCGGCGCGCAGCGTCTCCTCGGCCGGCGAGCGGAGGTCGACCTCGATCGTGCAGCGCTCGGGTACGACGTTCGTGCGCGTCCCGCCGTGCACGACGCCGACGTTCGCCGTCACGCCGGGCCAGCGGCCGTTCAGCGCCTGGAGCGCGATCGTCTTGTTGGCGGCCTCGAGGATCGCGCTTCGGCCGCGCTCCGGCTCGACCCCCGCGTGCGCGGCACGGCCGACGATCTCGATCGCGTAGTCGGAGACTCCCTTGCGCGCCGAGACGACGTCGCCGTTCTCGCGGGCGCCCTCGAGCACGAGCGCGACGTCCGCCTCCTTCGCGAGCTCCGCGATGTGGTCGTGCGAGAACGGCGAGCCGATCTCCTCGTCGGGGTTGTTCACGTAGATGATCCGGGAGAAGCCGTCGAACCCCGCCTCCTGGAGGACCTCCACCGCCACGAACCCTCCGAGGAGGCCACCCTTCATGTCCGAGACCCCGGGGCCGAACGCGCGGCCACCTTCGATCCGGAAGGGGCGCTCGGCCGCCGTGCCGGGATCGAAGACCGTATCGGTGTGCCCGATCATGAGGACGCGCGGTCCGCCCGAGCCTTCGAGCCGTCCGATCAGGAGGTCGCCGAGCTGGCGCTCGTCCGCGGCCGGTCGATGCGGGATGCGCTCGACCGACCAGCCGTGCGTGCGGAAGCGCGCCTCGCACAGGTCCACGACGTGGTTCACGCCGTCCGGTGTGTAGGAACCGCTGTCGATGTTCACCATCTCCTCCAGCGCTTCGACGACGTCGTCGTAGCGTCGGGCCGTGAGCTCCTTCAGCGTCTCGAGCCACGCCTCCGAGCCGTTCATCGGATCGCTCCCAAGGTCATCGCGCACTCCTCGTCGGGTGAGACCGACCCCATGGTATCGGCGCCCTCCCGCCG
>JBLNAW010000055.1:0-4623 GCA_050259555.1 Solirubrobacterales bacterium | reverse complement strand
CTGGCCGTCGGGCACGTTCGGTACTCGACGACCGGCTCGACGACCTGGGAGAACGCGCAGCCCGCGTTCAAGACGGATGGGCATCGATCGCTCGCGCTCGGCCACAACGGGAACCTCGTGAACACGCTCGACCTCGCCGAGCGGGCGGGGCGCAGCGGGCGGGCCACGACGGACTCGGACCTCGTCGCGACCCTGCTCGCCGGGCGGCTCGACGGCGGTCTCGAGGCTGCCTGCCTCGAGGTCCTGCCGACCCTCCAGGGCGCGTTCAGCTTCGTGATGATGGACGAGCGGAGCGTGTTCGCGGCCCGCGGACCGTTCGGGCTGCGGCCGCTCTCGATCGGCCGCCTGCCCCACGGATTCGTCTTCGCGTCGGAGACGTGCGCGCTCGACATCGTGGGCGCGGCGTTCGTCCGCGACGTCGAGCCGGGCGAGCTCGTGCGCATCGACGACCGGGGGCTCCACGCCGTCCGGTACGCACCGAGCCCGCGCCGAGCGCTCTGCGTCTTCGAGTACGTCTACCTCGCACGCCCCGACTCGCTCCTGCGCGGCCACACGGTGCACGAGGTGCGCCGGGAGCTCGGTCGGCGACTCGCGGTCGAGGCGCCCGCCGACGCCGACCTGGTCGTCCCCGTCCCGGACACCGGCATGTCGGCGGCGCAGGGGTACTCCGAGGTCTCGGGGATCCCCTACGGCGAGGGGCTCATGAAGAACCGGTACGTGGGACGGACGTTCATCCAGCCCTCGCAGTCGCTCCGGGAGCGTGGCGTGAAGCTGAAGCTGAATCCGATCCCCGAGACGATCCGAGGCAAGCGCCTCGCGGTGATCGACGACTCGATCGTGCGAGGGACGACCACCCGCCAGATCGTGCAGGCGCTCCGCGAAGCCGGCGCAGCGGAGGTGCATACGCGGATCACCTGCCCGCCGATCGAGTGGCCGTGCTTCTACGGCATCGACATGTCCACCCGCTCCGAGCTCGTGGCCTCGGACCTTTCCGTCGAGGAGATCCGGAGCTACGTCGGGGCGGACTCGCTCGGCTACCTGTCGATGGAGGGGATGGTCGGGGCGACGGGCTCGGCGAAGCAGGACCTGTGTCGAGCCTGCTTCGACGGCGAGTACCCGATCCCGATCCCGGAGCACTCCGGGAAGTTCCTGCTCGAGCATCCGGCGAAGTCGTGAGCGAGGCCTACCGCCGCGCGGGCGTCGACCTCGGGGCGGCCGCGGAGGCCGTCGAGCTGATCGGCGACCTCGCGAAAGGTGCGGTGCGCGCCGAGGTCGTGGAGGGCGTCGGCGGCTTCGCCGGCCTCTTCCGGATCGGGGAGGGCCGCCTGCTCGCCGCCGCGACCGACGGTGTCGGCACGAAGCTCGAGATCGCTCGGCGGGCCGGGCGGCTCGGGACCGTCGGGATCGACCTCGTCGCGATGTGCGCGGACGACGTCGCGTGCACCGGGGCGGAGCCCCTGTTCTTCCTCGACTACCTGGCGGTCGGGCGCGTCGTCCCCGAGCGCGTCGCGGCCGTCGTCGGTGGCGTGGCCGAGGGCTGCGGCCGGGCGGGGTGCGCGCTCCTCGGCGGGGAGACCGCCGAGCATCCCGGCGTGATGGAGGAAGACGCCTTCGACCTGGCGGGGTTCTGCGTCGGCGTCGTCGAAGAGGACGCGATGTTGGGGTCGCACCGCGTGGCCGCGGGCGACGCGCTCGTCGGCCTCGCGTCGAGCGGATTGCACTCGAACGGGTACTCGCTCGTCCGGCGCGCCCTCCTCGAGCGGGGGGGCTACCGGCTCGACGACGAGCTGCCCAGGCTCGGCCGTCCGCTCGTGGACGAGCTCCTCGAGCCGACGGCGATCTACGCGCCCCTGGTGCTCGCGCTCGCGGGCGACGAGCTGGTCCGGGCCGCGGCGCACGTGACCGGCGGCGGCCTGCCCGAGAACCTCCCGCGGGTCCTGCCGGCGGGGCTCGGCGCGGAGGTCCGCGAGGGGTCGTGGCCGGTCCCGCCGGTGTTCGACCTGATCCGCGAGGCCGCCGGCGCGTCCGCAGAGGACATGCGCGCCACGTTCAACATGGGCATCGGCATGGTGCTCGTGGTGCCCTCCGACCGGATCTCCGAGGTGTTCGAGCGCTCGAGGGCCGCAGGGACGGCGGCGTTCGAGATCGGTCACGTTCTCGGCCCGGACGGGATCCGGTACGCCTGAGACCTGCCTGCCGTCGATGGGCCATGCCCGCGTGGTCCTCATGGCCGCCTATCTCGAGCTCGAGGGGGAGTCCGTCGGGCCCGGCGAAACCATCCTTCGGGTGGATGCCGGGAGAACGTCGGATGCCGATACGGTCATCAGAGGATGGATACCGCGACCGCGACGCGCGTGCTCGTCGTCGACGACGAGCCTCAGGTCGTCTGGATGCTCCGGTTCAGCCTGGAAGCCGAGGGGTACCAGACGTACTCCGCGCGTGACGGGCGGGCGGCGCTCGAGGAGATCCGTGTGCACCGGCCGAGCGTCGTGCTGCTCGACATCATGATGCCGGTGATGGACGGCTGGAGCGTGCTCGAGGAGCTCCGCTCGCTCCCGGAGGCCGAGCGGCCTCGGGTCGTCGTCGTCTCGGCACGCGCCAGCTTGCGCGACCGCGCGAAGGCGACCGAGCTCGGCGCGGACGCCTTCATCCCGAAGCCCTTCAACGTCGACGACCTGCTCGCCGTCGTCGACGGCCTGAAGCGCGCGAGCTGACGCCGGAGCTCAGCGCTCGAAGCGCTGATGCTCCTTCGGCACCACCGTCGTCCCGACCGCCCTGCACGTCAGCACCGGCTCCGCGAGGAACTCCGCTGCCGAGTCCGAGATCTCGGGCAGCGCCGTGCCGACCTTCCATACCTCGAACTCACACCGGCGCGACGTGTTCCCGACCGAGACGATCGCGCCTTTCGCCTCGATCCAGTCGCCCGCGTAGAGCGGCGCCAGGAACTCGACCGACTCGTACGCGCGGAACAGGCCCTCGTCGCCGTCGTAGCGCATCGCGAGCTCGGTGATGAGGTCTCCGACGATCTTCAGCTGCGTCGCACCGGCGACGAGGTTGCCGCCGTAGTGCGAATCCTCGGCGCCGAGCCGAAGGCGGATGAACGCGGTGGGCAGTGCGTCGTTCACGCGAACCTCCCTGGGATGAGGATCCGGCGTCAGCCGGAGACGACCTTGCCGTGCCGGACGCCGCGCAGAGGCACCCGCGCGAGGCCGCCGTCCTTCCTGCGGACCATGAACGTCTCTGCGCCCTCGTCGTAGTACTCCAGCACGCCGAGGGCCTCACCGACGAAGCCGTTCGGCAGCTCGAACTGGAACGTCACGCGCTTGCCGACGTCCTGCGGCGTGACGAGGTTGCGCTCGGTCATCGGTCCGTAGCCTAGCCGACGCTAGCGGAGCGCCGCGAGCCGCTCCGGGTCCTCGAGGATCTGGACGAGCGCGCCGAGGGCCCGCCCGGCGGTCGCCCCGTCCAGGAGCCGGTGGTCGAACGTCAGGCTCATCGTGCACGCCGGCCGCGCCTCGACCTTGCCGTCGACGACGAGCGCCCGCGGCTCGATCACGCCGAGTGCGAGGATCGCCCCTTGCGGCGGGTTCAGGATCGGCGTGCCCGCCTCGGACCCGTACGACCCGGTGTTCGTGACCGTGATCGTCCCTCCCGCCATGTCCGCCGGCGCGAGCCCTCCCGCCCGCGCCAGGTCGGCGAGGCGCCCGATCTCGGCCGCGATCTCCGTCACCCCTCGGTCCTGCGCATCCCGAAGGACCGGCACGAGCAGCCCTCGCTCCGTGTCCGTCGCGATCGAGACGTGCACCCCCCGGTGGAGATGGATCTCCCCGGCCTCGGTCAGGTACGACCCGTTCAGCCATCGGTGCTCGAGGCACACCTCCGCGAGCGCCTTCACCACTACCGGCAACGGTGACACCCCCAACCCCGCCCGGAACGCCTCGAGCGCCGAGCAGTCCACCGTCCGCCACGTCGTGACCTGCGGCACCTCCTGCACCACCCGCGTCAGGTTCTCCGCGATCGCCCTCCGCACCACGGAGATCCGAACCACCTCCACGTCGGCATCAGCATCGGTCGGTGCGCCGCTCGCGCGCTCGACGTCCTCCCGAGTGATCCGCCCCCCGGGCCCGGTGCCGACGAGGGACGACAGCTCCACGCCGAGCGACCGGGCGAGCGCACGCACCGCCGGCGTCGAGGCGGCCGCCGACGATGAGGCCGGACGAGGAAGGCCGGCGAGGTCCGGTGCCGACGGGGTCAGGCGGGGTCGGGCCGGCGGCGCCGGTGCCTCGCCGGCCACCCCCGCGACCTCTTCTCCGGCAACCTCCACCGTGACGAGCGGGGTCCCCACCCCCACCGTCGCCCCCGCCGCGGCATGGATCCGCACGACCACGCCCGCGAACGGCGACGGGATCTCGACCACCGCCTTCGCGGTCTCGACCTCGACGAGCGGCTGGTTCAGCTCCACCTCGTTCCCCTCGGCCACGAGCCACGCCGAGATCTCGGCCTCCTCGAGTCCCTCGCCGAGGTCCGGGAGGTTGAACACCCGCTCGATCATCAGTACGCCACCACCTCTCGGACCGCCGCCGAGATCCGCTCGACGCCGGGCAGGTAGGTCTGCTCGAGGGA
>JBLNAW010000054.1:0-3035 GCA_050259555.1 Solirubrobacterales bacterium | reverse complement strand
GGCGTGACCTCGACGCACTCATCCTCGCGGATGAACTCGAGCGCCTGCTCGAGCGACGGGACATGCGGCGGGATCAGCCGGACGAGCTCCTCCGCTGTGGACTGGCGGATGTTCGTCTGCTTCTTCTCCTTCGCCGGATTCACGTCCATGTCCTCGGCGCGCGGGTTCTCGCCGACGATCATGCCCTCGTAGACGTCCTCCCCCGGCCCGACGAACAGCATCCCGCGCTCCTGGAGGTTGAGGAGCGCGAAGGTGGTGGTCACGCCACGTCGGTCGGCGATGAGCGAGCCCGTCGGCCTCGTGCGGAGCTCTCCGTGCCAGGGCTCGTACCCCTCGAACACGTGATGGAGCTGCCCCGTGCCGCGGGTCTCGGTCATGAACTCCGTGCGGAAGCCGATCAGGCCGCGCGCCGGCACGAGGTAGTCCATCCGGATCCAGCCCGTGCCGTGGTTCACCATGTGCTCCATCCGGCCCTTGCGGAGCGCGAGCAGCTGGCTGATCACGCCCAGGTAGTCCTCGGGCGCGTCGATCGCGACGCGCTCGACCGGCTCGTGGAGCTTGCCGTGCACGATCCGCGTGACGACCTGCGGCTTGCCGACGGTGAGCTCGAAGCCCTCGCGCCGCATCATCTCGACGAGCACCGCGAGCTGGAGCTCGCCGCGCCCCTGCACCTCCCAGGCGTCCGGCCGCTCGGTGTCGAGCACGCGGATCGAGACGTTCCCGACCACCTCCCGGTCGAGCCGGCCCTTCACGAGGCGCGCCGTCATCTTGTCGCCGTCCTGGCCCGAGAGCGGCGCGAGGTTGACGCCGATCGTCATCGACATCGCGGGCTCGTCGATGTGCATCACGGGCAGCGGCCGCGGGTCGTCGGGGTCGGCGAGCGTCTCGCCGATCGTGATCTCGGCCATCCCGGCGACGGCGATGATCTCGCCGGGGCCGGCCTCTTCGGCGTCGACCCGATCGAGCTCCTCGGTCACGTAGAGCTCCACGATCTTCGCGCGCTCGACGCTGCCGTCCGCTCGGCACCACGCCACCTGCTGGCCTCGCCGGATCCGGCCGTGCATCACACGGCAGAGCGCGAGACGTCCGAGGTACGGCGACGCGTCGAGGTTCGTGACGAGGGCCTGGAGCGGGTGCTCCGGGTCGTACTCGGGCGCCGGGATGTGCTCGAGCAGCGTGGTGAACAGCGGCTCGAGCGAGGGCTCCAGCGCGTCGGGTGAGAGCCCGCAATGGCCCGTCCGCGCGTTCGCGTACAGGATCGGGAACGAGATCTGGTGCTCGTCGGCGTCCAGGTCCAGGAAGAGTTCCTCGACCTCGTGCACGACGTCCTTCACGCGCGCGTCGGGGCGGTCCACCTTGTTCACGACGAGGACGACCGGAAGGCGCGCCTCGAGAGCCTTGCGGAGCACGAACCGCGTCTGCGGCAGCGGCCCCTCGGAGGCATCGACGAGCAGCAGCACGCCGTCCACCATCGTGAGCGCCCGCTCGACCTCGCCGCCGAAGTCCGCGTGCCCCGGCGTGTCGACGATGTTGATCTTCACGCCCGAGTGTCGGACCGCCGTGTTCTTCGCGAGGATCGTGATGCCCTTCTCGCGCTCGAGGTCCATCGAGTCCATCACGCGCTCGGCGACGTCCTGGTTCGCGCGGAACGCGCCCGACTGCCACAGCATGGCGTCGACCAGGGTCGTCTTGCCATGGTCCACGTGGGCCACGATGGCGACGTTCCGGAGGTCCTCTCGGCGGGTCACAGCGAGGAAGTGTACGGGCGCGAGGTCAGGGTCCCTCGCATTGGCGCGTGAACGCGCCGTCCGCACCTCGGATGCAGGTGTCCGGACCGGGGCCGCCGTCGAGCCCGTCGAAGCCGGGGCCGCCGTCGAGCGTGTCGGCCCCGCCCTCGCCGTACAGGAGGTCGTTGCCCTCCTGGCCCTCGAGCGTGTCGTCGGCCGGCCCACCGATCACGAGGTCGTTGCCCGAGCCCGCACGCACCGTGTCCCGGCCGCCGAGCGCGCAGATCACGTCGTCCCCGTCCGTCCCGACGAGGTCGTCGGGCCCGTCGGTGCCGGTGATCGTGCAGGTCGGGAGCGGCTGCCACGAGGGCGACAGATCGAGGGCGGCGTGGGTCGTGAGCCGCGTCTGACCGCTCCCGTCGGCGTTCATCGCCCACACGTCGATGTTCCCCTCCCCCACGGCGAACGCGACGTAGGCGATGCGAGCGCCGTCCGGCGACCACACCGGGTCGAACTCCTGCATCCCGGCCGAGTTCGTGAGGTCGATCTCGGCGCGGGTCGCGACGTCGAGGGCGTAGATCTCGGACGTGCCGTCCGCGCAGCAACGCTCGACCGCGATCCGGGTCCCGTCCGGCGACCACGAGGGGTTCCCGTCGATCGACGTGTTGGTCGTGAACCGCTCGACCCCGGTGCCGTCGACGTTCACGAGGTAGAGCTCGGGGAACCCGCCGTCGCGATCGCTCACGAACGCGATCCGCGTGCCGTCCGGCGACCACGCGGGAGCACGATCCGCCGAGCCCGCCGCCTGGGTCGTGAGCTGCGTGCGCCCCGTCCCGTCGGCCTCGACCACGAAGATCCGGAACGGGCCGCTCGGACTCACGCGCGCCGAGTACGCGAGCATCGTCCCGTCGGGGGACCACGTCGGGTCGCGCTCGGGGACCGGTGTCTTCGTCAGGCGTTGGCGCGCGGATCCGTTCGCGTTCATCATGTACAGGTCCGGCTTGCCGCCCGTCCGCGTGATCCGCGTGAACGCGATGTGCTTGCCGTCGGGGCTCCAGACCGGCGAGCGATCCTCGACGGTCGCGGATCCCGTCACGTCGGTCACGGCAGCTCCCGTCGCGTCCATCGTGAAGACATCGGACAGACCGGTGCGGTCCGAGCGGAACGCGATGAGCCCGTTCGTGCTCGCGAAGCTCGCTCCCGCCGGCGGCGCCAGGCCGAGCACGGCAGCGACGCAGGCGTACCCGATGTTCGACAAGAAGGTGCGCTCGCTCTCGAGCTTCGTGGCGCACCTGAACGCGGCCACCC
>JBLNAW010000053.1:0-3834 GCA_050259555.1 Solirubrobacterales bacterium | reverse complement strand
CCAGTTCGCGCTCCCGGTCACGTCCGGGGCCTACGTGGTGGATCTCGCGCCGAAGGGTCCGGCCGAGACGGCCGGCATCGAGGCCGGCGACGTCGTGGTCACGTTCGACGGCAAGGACGTGACGGATTCGGACACGCTCGGATCGCTGATCCGTACCCACGCGCCGGGTGACCGGGTGCCGGTCGTGGTCGTGGACCCGAACGGAACGCGCCGGACGGTCACGGTCACGCTGGGGATCAACCCGCTTCCTCAGTCCTGAGCCGAGCATCGCGCTGGCGCCCTCCAGGTAGTCTCGGTCCGTGCGTCGCGCGCGGCTCCGGATCGGGAACGTCCTCGGTGTCGAGCTGTCCCTCCACGCGTCCTGGGTCCTCGTCTTCGGACTCGTCGTGTGGGTGACCGCGACCGGTTTCGGTGAGATCTACCCGGACGTCGCGGCCGCCGTGCGTGTGGCCATGGGGGTCGTGACCGCCGCGGTCTTCTTCGTCTGCCTGACCGTCCACGAGCTCGCCCACGCGGTCACCGCCCGTCGGTTCGGGATCCGTGTCCGCGGCATCACGCTGTTCCTCTTCGGCGGGGTGGCCGAGATCGAGGGGGAGGTCCCGACCCCTTCGCGTGAGTTCGCCGTCGCGCTCGTCGGGCCGGCCGTGTCGCTCGCGCTCGGGGGGGCGTTCGGGCTCCTCACCCTCTGGGCGGCCCGCGTGCCCGTGCTCGAGGGCGTCGCCGGCACCCTCGCGCTCGTGAACCTCGGGGTGGCGCTGTTCAACCTCGTTCCCGGCCTGCCGCTCGACGGCGGGCGGTTGCTGCGGGCCGGGCTCTGGAGGCTGACGGGCTCGTACACGGCCGCGACGAGGATCGCCTCGGCGGGCGGGATCGTCGTGGCGGTCGGTCTGGTCGTCCTCGGGATCTCGATCGCGGTGTTCGCGGGCGAGCTCGCCGGCCTGTGGTACGTCCCGATGGGGGTGTTCCTGCTGGTCCTCGCGCGCTCGGCGGGCCGGCGGCCCGCACCGTCTCAGAACCAGGGTGCGTTAGCCTGGGGAGACCGTGAGGGTCAAGCTGCGCAATCCGGACCGTGAGCTCGAGATCGTCGGCGACCGCAAGGTCCGCGACGTGCTCGCCGAGCTCGACTTCGACCCCGACACGGTCCTCGTGATCCGCGAGCGCGAGCTGCTCACGCGCGAGGACCGGGTGGGCGAGTTCGACCGGCTCGAGATCCGGCCCGTGATCTCCGGGGGCTCCGCGTGAGCCGGATGCGGTGCCGTCGGTGCAAGGGTCCGGCCGTCATCGAGATCCGCCGACACAACGCGGCCTTCTGCCGCGACTGCTTCATCCATCACGTCCGCGAACAGGTCCGTCGCGCGATCGATGCGTTCGACATGTTCTCGCCGGCCGACCGGATCCTCGTCGCGGTCTCGGGCGGGAAGGACTCGCTCGCGCTGTGGGACGTGCTGCTCGACCTCGGGTACGACGCCGGCGCCCTGTACGTCGGCCTCGGGATCGGCGGGTACTCGGACCGGTCGGCCGAGCTCGTGCGGGCGTTCGCGACCGAGCGCGGGGCCGAGCTCCTCGAGGTCGACCTGGCGCAGGAGTTCGGGTTCGACATCCCGACCGCGGGGCGCGCGGGCTCGCGATCGACGTGCTCGGTCTGCGGCCTCTCGAAGCGGTACGTCTTCAACCGCGCGGCCCTCGAGCACGGATACGACGTCGTCGCGACGGGCCACAACCTCGACGACGAGGCCGCGACGCTCCTCGGCAACACGCTGCGGTGGCAGACCGACTACATCGCCCGCCAGTTCCCGGTCCTGCCGTCCGAGGAGGGCCTGCGGAAGAAGGTGAAACCGCTCTACCGCCTGTCCGAGCTCGAGACGGCCGCCTACACGTTCCTGCGGGGGATCGACTACGTCGTCGAGGAGTGCCCGCTCGTGGCCGGGAACACGCAGCTCCGCTACAAGGAGGCCATGAACCGGCTCGAGGCGACCTCCCCCGGGACGAAGGCGCAGTTCTTCCTGAGCTTCCTGGACAAGGGTGCGCCGTTGTTCGAGCGACAGGACGCGGCCGAGCTCACGCCGTGCGAACGGTGCGGCCAGCCGACCACCGGTCGCTTCTGCGCCTTCTGCAGGGCGAGGGCTCAGGTGCTCGGCGAGCGACTGGACGGCCCGCCCGAGCGCCCGACGGACCGCGAGATCGCGGCCGGTGTCTCCGAGGAGGTCCTGCCGGTGGAGATCTTCGGCCGCGCGGTCGGGGAGGGCCGATGAGCGGACCCTTCGAGCCGGGGGAGCGGATCTTGCTGGTGGACCAGCGGGGGCGCCGGTACCTCGTGAAGCTCCAGCCCGGTCAGATCTGGCACTCGCACGGCGGCACCCTGCCCCACGACCTCGTGCTCGGTTCACCTGAGGGCACGCTGGTGCACTCGGCGAGTGGGATGGTCTTCCGCTGCTTCCGGCCTCGGATGGCCGACTTCGTGCTGAAGATGCCCCGGGGAGCTCAGGTCGTCTATCCGAAAGACGTCGGGGCGATCCTCGTGGAAGCCGACGTGTTCCCCGGCGCTCGGGTGCTCGAGGCCGGGACCGGCTCCGGTGCGCTCACCCTCGCGCTCTGCCGCGCGACGGGCCCCGAGGGCAGAGTCCTGTCGTACGAGCTCCGGCCCGAGTTCCGCACGAAGGCCGCCGAGAACATCGAGGCCTTCTTCGGCAAGGTCCCTCCCTGGCTCGAACTCCGCGAGGGCGACGTCCGGGACATCGGCGCGACCGGCGAGGTCTTCGACCGGGCGATCTTCGACCTGCCCGAGCCCTGGGGCGTGCTCGACGCGCTCCGGACGGCGCTCGCGCCCGGCGGGATCGTCTGCGGCTACCTGCCCACGACGATCCAGGTGCAGCAGTTCGTCCTCGCGCTCGAGGAGCAGGGCTTCGAGCACGTCGAGACGATCGAGATCCTCCGCCGCTCCTGGCACGTGACCGGTCGGAGCGTGCGTCCCGACCATCGGATGGTCGGCCACACCGGGTTCCTCACGCTCGGGCGCCGACTGCCCGATGACCCCGGGTCCTCCGGGCCCCCCGACACCTCCGTATAGCCTGGGAGAGAGTTCCTCCCGTTCCCGGGCGGCGGAGGGGACGAGCGTATACTGCGGCGCACGCGGGAGGTGTTGCACATGCCCGAACCCGATCCTGACCTGCGGGAACAGCAGGAGGCGTACGAGAAGCAGGTGCACGAGCTCGAGCTCCAGGTGAAGTTCCTGGAGGACGAGATCGCGCTCTTGCGACGGCGGCTCACGAACGCGCCGCGGCAGGTCAAGATCCTCGAGGAGAAGCTCCTCGAGGCCAAGGGCGACCTCGCGCGCGCGCTCTCGCAGAACGAGAAGCTCGTGGGGGCCCTGTCGACCGAGCGCGAGCGGATCGAGGCGCTCCGCGAGGAGGTCGACAAGCTCAGCCAGCCGCCCGCGTCGTTCGGCGTCTACCTCGGCTCGAACGAGGACGGGACGGTCGACGTGTTCACCGGCGGCCGGAAGATGCGCGTGAACGCCTCCCCGGACCTCGACTCCGGGAAGCTCGTCAAGGGCGCCGAGGTCATCCTCAACGAGGCGCTCAACGTCGTCGAGGTGCTCGACCCGGACCGGGCCGGCGAGGTCATGCGGGTGAAGGACCGTCTCGGGGACGATCGCGTGATCGTCGTCGGCCGCGGGGACGAGGAGGTCGTGGCCACGCTCTCGGCGGCCCTGCGCGCCGAGGACACGATCCGGGCCGGCGACCCGCTGCTCATCGACCCGCGTTCGGGCGTGGCCCTGGAGAAGCTCCCGAAGGAAGAGGTGGAGGAGCTGGTGCTCGAGGAGATCCCCGACGT
>JBLNAW010000052.1:0-3180 GCA_050259555.1 Solirubrobacterales bacterium | reverse complement strand
TCACACCCGGCCCCCGGTGGCGGGGGGGGGGGGCCCGGCCGGCCCCCCCCGCGACGATCGATCGTCGGCGACGAACCTCGCGCTACATCGCCCGCTTCTTCATCGCCTCGTATTCCTCAGCGGTGATCTCCCCCGCGTCACGGAGCTTCGCGAGCTTCGCGATCTCGTCGGCGCTCGAGAACCCGCTCAGACGCCGCTGCGCTTCCTGGCTCGCCTCGAGCATCTGCCGGTCCTGCTCGGTCATCTTCGGCCGGGCGATGAGGTAGATGAGGATGCCGATGAAGGGCAGGATGAAGATCAGTAGGAGCCAGCCCGCCTTCGCCATCCCGGTGAGGTCGTTGCGCCGGAAGATGTCGGCGAAGACCCCGATGAACATCCAGATGATCATGAACCAGAAGAAGAAGGCCACCATGGCCCACAACATGTCTCCGAGGTTCCAGTCTGCGAGCATCGATCCCCCTTCTCGTCGAGGCCGCCTGGTTCCGACGGCACCGTCCGACCATCAACCGAAGCTGACGGTAAGCACCCCTAGACACCGGTTCGCGCCTCGACCCTCCCTTCCTTCACCGCCTGCTCGAGCGCCTCGTAGTCCCGATCGTTCTGGTCCGCGTAGGCCTCGGCGAAGTCCGCGAGAGCTCGGTCGAAGACGTTGCCCGATCCCAGGTACGAAGCGATGGCGATGCGGTCACCGGAGCGCGCGTGTCCGCGCGCGAGGGTCCAGGCGCACATCCTCCCGTACACGCCCATCGTCTCGGGGTCCATCGCCTCCGGGGCCAACGACCCCTTCCAGTCCCGGAGCTGGCGGATGTAGAAGTCGCGGGCAACCCCATCGACGCCGGTGACACGCTCCCAGCCGAGGAAGATGTCGCTCGCGGCCTGCATGAGGCGCTGTCCCTCGACGACGCGCTGGCCTTGATTCGCATATCGTCCCTTGCCGACGTGGGGGGCTAGCACGGAGGCCTGCGCCTCCTTCGCCTGGAGGAAGAGCGGGTCTTCGTCGTCACGTCCCAGCAAGAGCAGGATCCACGCCCGGGTGCCCACGCTGCCGACGCCGACCACCTTGCGGGCGATGTCGACGAATCGGAACCCCTCCAGGAGATGGCGGCGATCGTTGACCAGGCTCCTCCGGTACGCCCGCAGCAGCGCATCCATCGTCCCTCGGAACGCTTCGGCCTGATCGGGAGTCAGGAGCTCTTCGATGGGCACGACGAGCGGAGGGTCGGAGACGATCCGCGGCTTGCCGTCGACGAGATGCGTGAGCCGGTCGAACGCCTGGAGGCTGTCCTTCGTACGGGCCTTCTCGACCACGGCCTCCACCTGGCGGACGCGTCGCTCGTCCAAGAGCGCTCGCAGGCGCGGCATCCCCTGCTGCACCCGCATGTGGGAGTACCACACATCAAGGTCGCGCATCGCAGCGAACTCGATCATCGCGACGCGGTAGCCCTTGGCGGTCGTCCGCACGACGGCGGCTCGCTGCTTCGCGGAGAACCCGTTGTTCCGCCCTGCGATCGCGAGGCTCGCGCCCAGACGCTTCACGTCCCACTCCCACGGCCCGGGGAGCGTCTCGTCGAAGTCGTTGATGTCGAACAGCAACTCGCGCTCAGGCGAAGCGAACAGCCCGAAGTTCGACAGGTGAGCGTCGCCGCACGCCTGGACCGTCAGGCCGGAGACCGGCGTCGCAGCGAGGTCCGACGCCATGATGGCGGCCGCGCCGCGGTAGAAGGTGAATGGCGAGACGAGCATCCGGCCGTATCGGATCGGGACGAGCTCGGGCACGCGAGTCGCCGCCTGCTCCTCGAGGAGGACGACCGGGTCGGGGCGATCCGCCGGCGGGCTCCAGGATGCATGGGCCGATCGCTGAACCCGGGCCCTCGCCTGCTTGCCGAGCGCCGACCGCTGTTCCGGCGTCAGCGGGGCGCCCGGCGCGGCGGCACCGTTCGGACGTTTGACCGACCGCGCCGGCTCGTCAGATGAACCCGGTGACCCTGACACGTCTTCCTCCACCTTGTCCGCGACCCGCATGGCCGCCCTCGAACGTCCGCTCACATCACAGCCGCGCGATGGACCAGGTGGCATCCTCCAAACGGGATGAGATGACGACACCCCAGTGGACGGAGGCTGCTCGCGGCCCGACCGGGCGGTAGGCTCCGCCTGATGCTCACGACACGGCCCCGCCTGGTCCGGCAGGATCGCATCACGGACCTCGAGCGCACCCAGGTCGCCGACCGGTTCGGCGTGGTGCTCGCGCTCCTCGTGGCGACCGTGTTCTTCTCGGTCGCCGCGACCGATCGGCCGTGGGCATCGCTCGTGACGGGCCTGGCCCTGTCCGCCACCGCGGTGATCGCGATGTGGGCCTCCGGGGCGGCACGGAGGGTGGTCCGGGCGGGCATCACCATCGCGGTGCTCGGCATCGGGGTCGCGTCGTTCGCCACCATCACGGGGGGATCGCTCGGCACGCGGACGATCGCCGCGACGAGTCTGGTACTCACGCTCCTCACGATGGGCGCGATCGCCCGGCGGATCCGCGTCCACGCGGAGATCAGCCTGATGACGGTGCTCGCGGCGCTCTGTGTCTACGTCCTGCTCGGCCTCGCGTTCTCGTTCACGTACGAGCTCCTCGACCACCTCGGATCCGAGCCCTTCTTCGTGGGACATGCATCGGCGATCCGGAGCGACTTCGTGTACTTCAGCTACGTCACGCTCGCCACGGTGGGATACGGGGACCTGACTGCCGCAGGTGGACTCGGCAGGGCGTTCGCCGTCACGGAGGGCCTGATGGGGCAGATCTACCTCGTCACCGCGGTCGCCGCCCTCGTGGGCAACCTCGGTCGGAGGCGCAGAGGCCGGCCCCTCGATGGATCGAGCGGGCAGGACGAGACCCCCGAGGAGCCAGCCGGCCGAGAGGGATCCCCAGGGACCTAGCTTCGGACCGCGTCCCTCAGCCGGTGAGGAGCCTCGGGATCGCCTCTTCGTACACCGCTCGAGCCTCGTCCACCTCGACCTCGAACAGGGTGTCGAAGACCATGCGCGGACCGCCCGTCTCCCCTATCCTGGCGAACGGCATCCCGTGCTCGGCGGCGAGGCCCTCGAGCGCCGCCGCACGCTCGGGCGCGACGGACACGACCGCCCGCGACGCCGACTCCGAGAAGAGGGTCGCGTACCAGGGCACGTCGCCGGGGA
>JBLNAW010000051.1:0-3783 GCA_050259555.1 Solirubrobacterales bacterium | reverse complement strand
CGTCTTCGGGTGCCCGACGAACACGAGGGAAACCTCGGCCTCGAGCCGGGCCGCGAGCCCGAAGCCCTTGCGCGCCGCCCGGTCCGCGGTGGCCGAGCCGTCGGTCGCAACCAGGAGACGGCGGTACGGAGGGACGTCGGCGGCCTGCACCTCCGCCCGGGCCCGGGTGAGGAGCACGTCGCACGGGGAGTGCGTGGCGATCTTGCGGACCACGCTGCCGAAGACCTGCTCGCCCTGGAACAGCCCTCGGCTGCCGAGGACGATGAGGTCGGCGTTCTTCTCTTCGGCGGCGCCGAGCACGGCGCTGCTCGGATCGTCGCCGGAGATCACGGTATCGGCCTTCACGCCTTCGGTTCCGGCGATCCCGAGCGCTCGGGCAACGGCGGCCTCGGCGCGCGAGGCGTCCTGGTAGGCGTGGACGATCGTGAGCTTGCCCTTCGTCGTCCGCGCGAGCGCCGCGCCGATCCGCTCGGCGGTCTCGGCGGTGGGGGAGCCATCGGTGGCGAGCAGGATGCGCTTGTACATGTCGTCTCCTCGAGCGCGCGGGCGCGCGGCATCTTACCGGCCGTTCGACGCGAGCGAGGGCCTCAGCCTTCCGTGCCGCGGCGTCCGCGGAAGGCCAGTGAGGCCGCCACGAGCGAGACGAGGTACAGGCCGGCGCCCACGACGAGTCCCGCGACGTGCAGGGGCCGCGGCGTCTGCGGGATCTGGTTCGCCGACCCCTGGACGAGCGCGAGGACGTTCGCGGCGACGTACCCGGCGGCGAGCGCCGAGAGGGTCACGAGGGCGATCAGGCGCGGCACCCCCTCGCCGACGTACTGCCAGAGTCCCGCGGCCCCGAGCGCGGTGCCGCCGAGCGTGCCGAGCGTCGCGAGCCACGGCCCGAGGTCGGCCATCCCCGCCGATCGGGACGCGCCGATGTACACGACGCCGTTCACCAGGCAGATCGCGGCCGCCAGGACCGCGAGGATCAACGTGCCCTGCCGGAGCCCCCGCATGCCTCGACGCTAGCCGGGCCTTCCCTCCTGGGGAAGGAGCCGACCGCCGATATCACGCCTTCGCGACGGGCTCGACACGCCGCCGCGACGGATCAGGCGAACGAGGGCCCGAGCCGCAGCGCCGTCTCGAGCTCCTCGAGCGTTGCGCCGTCGAGCTCGACGTCGCCGGCCTCCGCGTTCGAGCGCACGTGGTCTGGGTTCCGGCTGCCCGCGATCGCCGACGTCACGCCCGTCTGGTGGACGTTCCACGCGAGCGCGAGCTGCCCCACGGTGCACCCCAACCGCTCGGCGATCGGACGGAGCGCGTCGACGACGGCAAGGCTCCGCTCGAGCTTGCCGGGGGCGAACATCTTCTCCCAGAAGTCCCACTCCTCGTGCCCGGACCGGAAGTCCGTTTCGTCGAAGGTCGTGTCGGGGCCGATCGCCCCCGTGAGGAGCCCGTACGCGAGCGGTCCGTACGAAAGGACCCCGGTGCCGTTCTCGGCACACCAGGCGATGAGGTCTCGGTGCTCGAGCTGGAGCATCGAGAACTCCTGCTGGAGCGAGTCGACGTGGCGGATCGCCTCGCAGCGCTCGATGAGGGGGCGATCGAAGTTCGACACGCCGATCGCCCGGACCAAGCCCTCGTCCACGAGGGCGGCCATCTCGCCCCAGGTGTCCTCGACCGGGACGCCGCTCTCGTCCGGCCAGTGGAGCTGATAGAGGTCGAGGTGGCCCGTCCGGAGCTTCCGCAGGCTGTCGACGCAACCCCGGCGGACCTGCTCGGGCCGGAACCCGCTCCCGTCGGGCTGCGGCGCCACCTTCGTCGCGAGCAGGACCTCGTCTCGATGGCCCGTGACCGCGAGGGCGACCGCTTCCTCGGACCTGCCGTCGCCGTAGACCTCCGCCGTGTCGATCCAGTTGATCCCGGTCTCGAGGACCGTCCGGATGGCCTCGACGATGCGATCCTTCGGGGGGGCATCGCCCCACTCGCTCCCGGCCCCGGCCTCCCAGGCTCCGTACCCGACGACCGACAGCTCCGGACCCTGCGAACCGAGCTTCCGCGTCTGCATGCTCGTCTCCTCCTCGAACTCGTGCCCACACGGTACCGCTCGGATGCCGGTGCTCGCGATGGCAGGCGGTACGCTAGATGCGGAACGTCCTCGACCCCCGAAGGAGGCGGCCCGGGCACCGCCCGGCACCACGATGTCCAAGCAGGTAGAAGAGAAGGAGCGCGTCGTCATCCGGTTCGCCGGCGACTCGGGTGACGGGATGCAGTTGACCGGCGATCGATTCACCAGCGCGACGGCGGTGCTCGGCAACGACCTCGCGACCCTCCCCGACTTCCCCGCCGAGATCCGGGCCCCCGCCGGCACCGTCCACGGGGTCTCCGCCTTCCAGATCCAGTTCTCCTCACGCGAGATCATGACCCCGGGCGACCACCCGGACGTGCTGGTGGCGATGAACCCCGCCGCACTGAAGGCCGAGCTCCGGCTCGTCGAGAAGGGCGGCACGATCATCGTGAACGAGGACGCGTTCACGCAACGCAACCTCGAGAAGGCCGGGTACACGTCGAACCCGCTCCAGGACGGCACGCTGGACGGCTATCGCACCTACCTCGTGCCGATGACCTCGATCACGGTGCGCGCGGTCGAGGAGCTCGGCCTGTCGCGCAAGGAGGCCGAGCGTTCGAAGAACATGTTCGCCCTCGGCCTGGTGTCCTGGATGTTCGGGCGGCCGGTCGAGGTGACGCTGAACTGGCTCGAGAAGAAGTTCGGCGACAAGCCGCAGCTCTACGACGCCAACGTGGCCGCCTTCAAAGCCGGGTTCAACTTCGGCGAGACGACGGAGCTGTTCGCGACGCGCTACGAGATCAAGCCGGCGCCCGCGGAGCCCGGCATCTACCGGAACATCGCGGGGGCGGCGGCGCTCGCGTGGGGTCTCGTCGCGGCGAGCGAGCGCAGCGGACTGCCGCTCTTCTACGCGAGCTACCCGATCACCCCCGCCTCGGAGCTGCTGCACGAGCTCTCCCGGTTGAAGAACTTCAGCGTCATCACCCTGCAGGCCGAGGACGAGATCGCCGCGGCGGGGATCGCGCTCGGCGCCTCGTTCGCGGGGAACCTCGGCGTGACCGGCACGAGCGGTCCCGGGATGGACCTGAAGGCCGAGATGATGGGCCTCGCGGTCATGCTCGAGCTGCCGATGGTGATCGTCGACGTGCAGCGCGCCGGCCCGTCGACCGGTATGCCGACGAAGACCGAGCAGGGAGACCTGCTGCTCGCGCTGTTCGGACGGCACGGCGAGTCACCGATGCCCGTCGTCGCCGCGAAGTCGCCCGCCCACTGCTTCGACGCGGCGATCGAAGCGGCGCGGATCGCGGTGACGTTCCGGACGCCGGTGATCGTGCTCTCGGACACGTTCCTCGCGAACTCGTCCGAGCCGTGGCTGATCCCCGACATCGCGGATCTCCCGACGTTCGAACCGAACTTCGCCACCGGTCCCAACGCCGGCACGGAGTTCATGCCGTACCTGCGCGACGAGAACCTCGCTCCTCCGTGGGCGATCCCGGGGACGCCGGGCCTGCGCCACCGGGTGGGCGGGCTCGAGAAGGACGAGTCGGGGTCGATCAGCTACGACGCCGACAATCATCAGCGGATGACCGACCTGCGAGCGGCGAAGGTCGACCGCGTGGCCGACGGCATCCCGCCGCTCGAGGTCGACGACCCCGATGGCGACGCCGAGCTGCTCGTGCTCGGGTGGGGCTCGTCCTACGGTTCGATCCAGGCAGCGGTACGGCGTGTGCGCG
>JBLNAW010000050.1:0-5880 GCA_050259555.1 Solirubrobacterales bacterium | reverse complement strand
GACGTGAGGTGCCGCATCACGTCCTCGCTCACCTGGTGGACCTCGGCGCCGGCCGCGCGGGCGCGCTCGGCGAGCGGATGCTGGGGCTCGGTATGGAACAGCGCCGAAAGGCCGCCTGGGTGCCCGAGCGCCTCGCTCACCGCTTGCGCGCCCTCGGCGAGGAACGCGTGATCGTGCTCGCGGAAGGCGCGCTTCTTCAGGTGGATCGCCGCAGCGACCTTCTGGTTGCGGACCGACGTGAGCACGGGGTTCCTCCCGCCGGCGGCGTCGCCGGCAAGGCTCATCCTATGCGGGACGAGGGCGGGCCGAGGAACGTCCGCGCCGAAGCGCCCTCAGGCCGCGAGCGCGCCCTTGGCGGTCTCGACGAGCTCGCCGAACGCCTTCGGGTCGTGCACCGCGAGGTCGGCGAGGATCTTGCGGTCGACCTCGACGCCGGCCTTCGAGAGGCCGTGGATGAACTGCGAGTAGGACAGCCCGTGCTGGCGGGTGCCGGCCCCGATCCGTGCGATCCACAGGCGCCGGAACTGGCCCTTGCGGTCTCGGCGGTCGCGGTAGGCGTACACGCCCGAGTGGATCAGCTGCTCCTTCGCCACCTTGTAGCGGCGCGAGCGACTCCCGAAGTACCCCTTCGCGTTGTCGAGCACCTCGCGGTGCTTCTTGCGCGCGTGGACCGAACGCTTGACCCTGGCCATCCGTCCCTACTTCCCGAGGAGCCTGCGGATCGCCGTGCGCTCGGCCGTGACCTCGGCCATGCCCTCGACGCGGCGCCGCCTGCTCCCGCTCTTCTTCGTGAGGAAATGATTCCCGGTGGCCTTGCGGTGAAGGACCTTGCCCGTCCGCGTGATGCGGAACCGCTTAGCCGTCGCCCGGTGCGTCTTCATCTTCGGCATCTCGAACCCCTACGCTTCCTAGCTCTGCGGAGCCTCTGCGGCGGGCGCCTCGTGATGCTCGCCCTTGACCACCGGCTTCTTCGTCGGCGCGATGACCATGATCATGTTGCGCCCGTCCTGCTTGGGCGACGCCTCGACGACCGCGATCTCCTTCAGGTCCTCGACGAGCCGGTCCAAGATCTTGCGGCCGAGCTCCGTGTGAGCCATCTCGCGCCCGCGGAACATGATGGTCACCTTGACCCGCGCACCCGCCGTCAGGAACCGGACGACGTGGCCCTTCTTCGTGGCGTAGTCGTGCGGATCGATCTTCGGGCGGAACTTGATCTCCTTGACCTCGATCTTCGACTGCTTCTTGCGGGCTTCCTTCTGGCGGATGTCCCGCTCGTACTTGTACTTGCCGTAGTCCATGATCCGGCACACCGGAGGGTTCGCGAGCGGCGCAACCTCCACCAGATCCAGATCGAGATCTTGGGCCATCCGGAGCGCCTCCTGCGTGGAGACGATCCCGACCTGCGACCCATCCGGACCTACCAGCCGCACCTGCGGCGAGCGGATCCGATCGTTGATCCTCGGGTCAGCTGAGACCCCGCATCACCTCCTACCGACAAGAACGCACCGACTGACGCCGGTGCGTGTGCTGGACACGGTGAACCGTTCCCGGAGAGTATAGGAGCAGGTCCGGGGCGGTGTCGACGCTGACGGCTCGAGGCCGGTGGGCCTGATCAGAGCGGATGGACGTTGGCCGCCTGCTTGCCCTTCGGGCCGTCCGTGATCTCGAACTCGACGGCTTGGCCCTCGTTGAGCGTCTTGTAGCCCTCGCCCTCGATGGCGGAGAAGTGAACGAACACGTCCTCCCCGCCCTCGCGCGAGATGAAGCCGTACCCCTTCTCGTTGCTGAACCACTTCACGGTGCCCTGCTCTGCCAACGAACCCCTCCTGGTGCTTGAGCGCGCGGGAGCGTAGCACGAGGGCCCGTGCCGGGCAACGGGAGGAGGGCCTGGGACTCACCAGTCGGACTCGAGCGGCCTGCCGTAGTCGTCCTGCAGGCGCTGCGTGTCGTCCTCGGTGGTGTAGCCGTAGGCGATCTCGAGGACGCGGCCGCGGACCTCGCCGTGGTTCGTGATGCGGTGCGCGGTCTCCGAGGAGACCATGAACTCGTCGCCCGGCACGGCCTCGACGACGCGGTTGCCGATCGTGATCGTGAGCCCGGGGTCGAGCACGACCCACATCTCGTCTCGGAGCTGGTGGAAGTGCACGCTCGTCTCCTGCCCCGGCTCGACCGTGATCACGCGGACCGAGCTCGGCTGGTTCAGGGCGTACGTGACGACCTTCCCCCAGGGCTTGTCGACGATCACCGCGTCATCCCTCCGGCAGCCCCTCGAGCAGCGACGCCATCTCCATACCCGCCATCGCGGCGTCCCACCCCTTGTTCCCGTGCTTGCCGCCGGCACGATCCATCGCCTGCTCGAACGTGTCGGTCGTGAGCACGCCGAAGATCACCGGGGCCCCGGTCGCCTGCGCCGCCTCACGGATGCCGAGCGCGGCCTGCTCGGCCACGTGGTCGAAGTGCGGCGTCTCGCCCCGGATCACGGCGCCGAGGCAGATCACCGCCGCGTACCGGCCGCTCGCCGCCAGGCGCCGCGCGACGAGCGGCAGCTCGAACGAGCCGGGAACCCACGCGAGGTCGACGTCCTCATCCGCGGCGCCCTTGGCACGGAGGCCCTCGAGCGCGCCCGCCACGAGCTTGCGGACGACGACCTCGTTGAACCGGGCCGCGACGACGGCGAACCGGCGTCCGCCGGCCTCCTCGGTGCCGCGGTGCTCCGTCACGGGGTCTCCGTGGTGATCGTGGGCTCGAACGAGAGCAGGTGCCCGAGCTTCTCCTGCTTCGTCCGCAGGTAGTCGATGTTCTCGGCGGTCGGGCGGATCTCGAGCGGCACGCGCTCGGTGATCGACAGGCCGTAGCCCTCGAGCCCGGCACGCTTCGCCGGGTTGTTCGTCAGCAGCCGCATCGAGCGCACCCCGAGGTCCGAGAGGATCTGCGCGCCGATGCCGTAGTCGCGCGGGTCCGGCGGGAAGCCGAGCTCCTCGTTGGCCTCCACGGTGTCGAGGCCCTGCTCCTGCAGCTGGTACGCCCGCAGCTTGTGCGTGAGGCCGATCGCCCGGCCCTCGTGGCCCCGCATGTACAGGACGACCCCGCGGCCCTCCTTCGCGACGGCCTCCACCGCGGCGTCGAGCTGCATCCCGCAGTCGCACCGCAGCGAGCCGAAGACGTCGCCGGTCAGGCACTCGGAGTGCACGCGGACCAAGAGGTCCTCACCGTCGCCGATCTCGCCCGCGACGAGCGCGACGTGGGTGAGCCCGTCCACCGTGCTCTCGTACGCGAACGCCTGGAACGAACCGTGCTCCGTCGGGATCCGCGCCTCGGCGACCCGGCGGACGAGCACCTCGCGACGGCGGCGGTGCTCGATGAGGTCGGCGATCGAGATCAGCTTCAGACCGTGCTCGCGCGCGACGGCGACGAGCTGCGGCAGACGCGCCATCGAGCCGTCCTCCCGCAGGACCTCGCAGAGCACGCCGGCCGGGTATAGACCCGCGAGCTTCGCGAGGTCGACCGCGGCCTCGGTGTGGCCGGCCCGGCGGAGCACGCCGCCCTCCTGCGCCATCAGGGGGAAGACGTGGCCGGGCATCCGGATGTCATCGTGCGTCAGCGTCGGGTCCGTGATCGAGCGCGCGGTCGCGGCGCGGTCGTACGCGCTCGTGCCGGTCGTCGTGCGGCCCTTCGTGTCGATCGACACGGCGAACGCCGTGCCGTGGCTCTCGTTGTTCCGGCTCACCATGAGCGGGATCCCGAGCTCATCGAGACGCTGCCCGGTCACCGGCATGCAGACGATGCCGCGGCCGTGCGTGACCATGAAGTTGACCGCCTCGGGCGTCACCTTCTCGGCGGCGATGATGAAGTCCCCCTCGTTCTCGCGATCGGCGTCGTCGACGACGATCACCATGCGACCCTCGCGGATCTCCTCGACCGCCTCGTCGATCGTCGCGAACACCGACCGGTCGAGGTCTTCCTTGATCTGGCTCATGCCCGTCTCCCATCCATCAGCGCTTCCACGTATTTGGCGATCACGTCCACTTCCAGGTTCACCGGGTCTCCGACGCGCGTCGCGCCGAGCGTCGTGGCGGCGAGCGTGTGCGGGATCAGGGCGACCGAGAAGGTGCCCTCCCCCAACCCGGCCACGGTGAGGCTCACGCCGTCCACGCAGACCGAGCCCTTCTCGACGAAGTACCGCCGCAGGTCCTCGGGCGCGGAGATCGTGATCCACGCGCCGCCGGCCTCGTCGGTCTCGAAGCCGGTCACGGTCCCGACGCCGTCGACGTGCCCCTGCACGAGGTGCCCGCCGAGGCGGCTCGACAGCGTGAGCGGCCGCTCGAGGTTCACCGGGTCGCCGGCCGCGAGCCTCGAGAAGCTCGTGCGCCGGAGGGTCTCCTCGGACAGGTCGAACGCGAGGTGGCCCTCGGAGCGCTCGACGACGGTGAGGCACACGCCGTTCACCGCGACCGAGGCGCCCACGTCTGAGTCGGCGTTCACCGTGGCGCAGACGACGGCCAGGCGGCTCGAGCCGACCTCGCGCACGGCGCCGCGCTCCTCAACGATGCCGGTGAACATCCGCCACCACCTTCAGGTCCTCTCCCACGCGGTCGAACGAGCGCACGCGCAGGTCGAGCGCGCTCGAGATCGGCGCGAACCCGCGCCCGCCAAGGACCGTCGGCGCCTCGGTCCCGCCGATCAGCTTCGGCGCGAGGTACACCACGACCTGGTCCACGACACCCTCCTCGACGGCCGCCCACGCGAGCGTCGGTCCTCCCTCGAGAAGCACCCCCTGGACATCTCGCTTGCCGAGGTCCTCCATCAGCCGCCCGAGCGGCACGCCTTCCCCCTCGGGCTCGTAGACCACGACCTCGGCTCCTGCCTCGGACCACTCGTCCCTGCGCTCCTCGGGCGCCAGGTCGGTCGTCGCGACGAGCGTCGGCGCCTCGTCGTTGAACAGGTCGCCCTTGGCCGGCACGCGCCCGCGCGCGTCGGCGAGGACACGCAGCGGCGGAGCGCCCCGATAGCCGGGCATGCGCACGGTGAGGCTCGGGTCGTCGGCGAGCACGGTGCCGGCGCCGACGAGGATCGCGTCGGCCGCGGCGCGCAGGCGATGGACGTCGGCGCGAGCGGCCTCGCCGGTGATCCACCGCGAGGTCCCGTCTCGAGAGGCGACCTTCCCGTCGAGCGAGGCGGCCATCTTCCAAACCACGAACGGCAGGCCGGTGCGGACGTGCTTCGTGAACGCCTCGTTCAGGCGCTCGGCCTCCGCACGGTCGACACCCTCGACCACCTCGATGCCGGCGGCCTCGAGCTTCGCGAACCCTCGGCCGTCGACGATCGGGTTCGGGTCGCGCATCGCCGCGACGACCCGCGCGATGCCGGCCTCGACGATCGCCTCGGTGCACGGCCCGGTGCGGCCGTGGTGGTCGCAGGGCTCGAGCGTGACGTAGAGGGTGGCGCCGCGGGCGGCCTCGGCGGCATCTCGCAGGGCGACGACCTCGGCGTGCGGCTGGCCGGGTCCCTCGTGGTGGCCCTCGCCGACGATCCTGCCCTCGGCCACGACGACGGCGCCCACCATCGGGTTCGGGGAGACGAGTCCCCTACCCCGCTCCGCGAGCGCCAGGGCCCGCTCGATGTACGCCTCGTCGGACACGTATCTCCGTTCCCGAGGCGGTCGTGCGGGGAAAGGGCAGGAGGCGGCACGGCTACACGCCGCGACCGGCACCGCCCGTCCTCTCCCATCCCGACTCTCACGGTCGGTCCCGGAGTTTCACCGGGTCCACCCCCACGTGGCTCGCGAGGGGTCGCGGACTGTCACCGCCGGTGGGGATTCGCACCCCGCCCCGAAGACAGGCTTTCGACCAGCAAGTATAGGCGCTCGAGCCGGTTCGGTTG
>JBLNAW010000049.1:0-11082 GCA_050259555.1 Solirubrobacterales bacterium | reverse complement strand
ATCGCGCAGATCGGCAAGTCGTTCCGGAACGAGATCACGCCGGGCAACTTCATCTTCCGGATGCGCGAGTTCGAGCAGATGGAGATGGAGTTCTTCGTCGAGCCCGGCACCGACGAGGAGTGGCACGACTACTGGATCGCCGAGCGCCACCGGTGGTACCTCGACCTCGGGATCCGCTCCGAGAACCTCCGCCTGCGCGATCACGACAAGGACGAGCTGTCCCACTACTCGAAGCGGACCGTCGACGTCGAGTACCGCTACCCATTCACGGACTGGGGCGAGCTCGAGGGGATCGCGAACCGCATCGACTTCGACCTGAAGCAGCACGAGAAGTTCTCGGGCCAGGACCTCACGTACTTCGACCAGGAGAAGGAGGAGCGGTACCACCCCTACGTGATCGAGCCCGCGGCGGGCGTGGACCGGATGCTGCTCGCGTTCCTCATCGACGCCTATCGCGAGGAGGAGGCGCCGACCGCCAAGGGCGGCACCGAGAAGCGGGTGTACCTCGCCCTGCATCGTGATCTCGCGCCGACGAAGGTCGCCGTGCTCCCGCTCAGCCGCAACGAGAAGCTCACGCCCGAGGCCCGAGGCGTGTTCGATCTCGTGAAGCCCGAGTGGATGTGTGACTACGACGACGCCGGCTCGATCGGTCGCCGGTACCGGCGGCAGGACGAGGTCGGCACGCCGTTCTGCGTGACCGTCGACTTCGACTCGATCGAGGACCGGCAGGTCACGGTCCGGGAGCGCGACTCCATGACACAGGAACGGATCCGCATCGAGAACCTCGTCGCGTACCTCCGGGAGCGGCTGTGACCGATCGCCCCCGGCCGGCGGGCCTCTCGCTCTGGCTCTACGGGGCCGCGTTCGTACTCATGCTCATCGCGGGCGGGTTCCTCGCGGCGGCCGGGCTCGGCGAGCTGCAGGACACCCGACTGCTCTGGATCTCGACCTGGCTCTCGGCCGGAGCGATCGTGCTCGCGCTCCTCGGACTCCTGCTGCCGAGGCGAGCCGCTCGGTGAGGCGCCCGACGCTCCTGCCGCTCGTCCTCGCGCTCGCGCTCGTTGCGGTCGCGTGCGACCGAGGCGTCGACGGGGGGACGACGCCGACGTCCCCGCCGACGCCGGTGCCGACCGTCCGCGAGAGCCCCTCCCCGCCGTCGGAGGGAGCCGGCTCGGCGGCCGCGGCGATGGCGGCGCTCTGCGACTACGGCCCACCGCCCGGCAGCGAGCCACCGCCGGCCGAGGGCCCGACGCCCGAGGCCGTCGCCGAGGTCGAGAAGGACGTCGAGGCCCTCCGTGGCCTGTCCTTCACCGAGCCCGTGGTCGCCGACCCCGTCACGCAGCCCGAGCTGGTCAAGGGGCTCCAGAAGTCCTTCGACTACTCGTACCCCGAGGAGCTGCTCGCCCGTCGGAGCCGGGCGTGGGCCACGATCGGCGTGATCCCGCAGGGTGCCAGCATCCGGGACGAGCTCGAGCGGTTCGCCTCGGGCCAGGTGATCGGCTACTACGACACGCTCACCGGCGAGCTCGTCTTCATCGGGACCGAGGACCCTTCGCCGACCGAGCGCGTGACCCTCGCGCACGAGCTCACCCACGCGATCGACGACCAGAACTTCGGGCTCGAGCGGGTCGACTCGCTCATGACGTCGTGCCACGACGAGGCCTCGGCGGCGGCGGTCGCGCTCATCGAGGGCAACGCGACGTACTTCATGACCGCCTATGCGCTCCGGTACCTCACGCCCCAGGAGCAGCTCACGCTCGGCCAGGGGAGCGGCGGCGAGCCGTCGGGGATCGACCCGTTCATCGAGCGCCAGCAGGTGTGGCCGTACGTGGCCGGCCAGGCGTTCGTGACCGCCCTGTCGACCGACGGCGGCATCGCCGAGATCAACGACGCCTTCCGCGACCTCCCGGTCTCGACCGAGCAGATCCTGCATCCCGAGCGCTATCCGAACGACGTCCCGACGCCGGTCGACGTCCCCGACCTCGGGCCGGCGCTCGGGACGGGGTGGGAGGATCTCGATGTCCAGGAGGTCGGCGAGGAGTGGCTGCTGCTCGCGCTCGAGCTCAGGCTCGACACCTCGACGGCGGAGGGCGCGGCCGCGGGATGGGACGGAGGCCTCTACCGGGCGTGGACCGAGGGCACGAAGGTCGCGGTCGAGCTCTCGACCGTCTGGGACACGCCGGCCGATGCGACCGCGTTCGCCGGCGCGATGCGCGAGTGGATCGCCGCGGGGGACGGCGCCGCCGAGGTGCTGCCCGCCGAGGGATCGGGAGTCCGGGTCCTGTTCGCGAGCGACGCCGCCACGCTGGGCGCTCTCCGCTCGGCCGCCTGAGGGGCCCGGCCTCGCAGATGCGGTCCGGGCGTGCCCGGTGAGCTCGGCCTCAGGCCGCGGGGGCGCAACCGAGGGACCGACGGCCCGGTCGGAACGGGCCGCTCGACTCCCCCCGCCCTCGAGGCTCCCTGCGACGCTCGGACCATGAGAGCCACGCTGGAAGCGCCGCCGAACGCCCCCGATCCGATGCTGCCCGGCATGGGACTGCTCTTGGTGAACAAGGATCTCCGCCGCGCCGAATCGGCCCGCGAGGAGGACTTCCGCCAGGATGCCCTCCCCAGACCCGCCCACACGCGCGGTCGGACCCGCCGGGTGCTGACCAGCCGGGCGCTCGCGTGGGTGGTGACGCTGCTCGTGGCGGCCTCGGCGGTCGGAGCCGGGTTCGTGGTCGTCTCGAACGCTCGGCAGGAACACGACCAACTCACGCAGCAGCTCGCGGCGCTTCGGGCCGGATCCGAGGGATCGCAGGCCTCGCTCGCGAGCGCGATGACCCGCAACGAGGACCTGCGCGCGCGCATCGCGAAGCTGCAGGGACAGATCGTCGATCTGCAGGCGCAGAAGGTGCAGACGGTCGTGGAGACCAAGACCGTGACGGTCACGAACACCGTGACCGAGTACGTCCCGAACGGTGAGGAGATCACGGTCGAGATCACCGGCTTCGAGGGCCTCGTGCGCGTCTACGACGTCCACCTCACGCACTCGTACGGGTACAGCGACCTGATCGGCATCGCCGAGAACACCAGTGGCGACGCGATCTCGTACGCGCAGCTCAGCTGCTCGTTCCTCGACAAGGACGGGAAGCTGCTCGCGACGAGCATCGACAACAAGCAGAACTGGCAGCCCGGACAGAGCTGGGGGTTCGTGTGCAGCGCCGACGTGGACGCGACCGGCGGCATCCTGCGCGTCGACGAGATGAGCTGAGCGCCGGACGGCGCCGGCTCCGTCTCGCGATCCCTCTCGGTATCGCCGTTGCGCTCGTCGCCAGCGGATCCGTGACCGGGCTCGCCGGCGTCCGGACCGACATCCGTCTGCCCGCGGTACGCGGCGCCCTCGGCAGCGTGCGGGCCGACATCGACCTCGTCCACGCGGTCCTCGACGGACTCCAGGGTCGGGTCCGCGGCGTCGAGAGCGATCTCGGCGCGCTGCAGGATCTCGTCGCGGCCGCCGACGCCCAGCTCGTGTCGGCCGAGCGCGTGCTGGCGAAGAGTCGCGAGGCGGCGACGGAGGTCGTGACGACCGGACGCTCGCCCGGGCGGCCGCTCGTGCCCAGGACCCTCGAGGATCTCCGCGCCCCGCTCCAGGTCGTGAACGATGCGATCCAGGCGAACGACCAGCTCGCGGTCGCGCTCGTCGGTGAGCAGGGCGACGACGAGCGAAGGATCGCCGACGCGCGAGCGCTGCTCGCCGACCTGCGACAGGCATCCTTCCTGCTCGACCACCAGGAGCGGGTCGTCCGCGCCAGGCTGATCGAGGCGATCCGCTCGGCCCATCTCCTCGGAGGGGCCTCGACCGACCCCGGGCTGGAGGCGGAGGCCGAGGACCTCATCACCCGGGCGGAGGTGGAGCTGCACCGGATCGATGTCGCTCGCGCCGACCTCCGCGCTCGGACCGTCGAGGTGCTCGACCAGACCGTGGCGCTCGACGAGCGGTTCGCCGCCGTCCGCGACGGGCTCAAGCAGACGCGGCTCACCGGCAAGGCGCTGGATACGGACATGACGCTCGCCGAGCTGCTGGTCTCGTCTCGGCTCACGACCTGGGACGGGCGTGGGCTCGGGGACTTCACCGTCGCCGTCTCGGGGGTCCTGCGGGTGTGCCCGCTCGACCAGCCGATGTCGTACTCGGACAACTGGCACGCGCCTCGGTGGGCGGGTGGGTTCCACCTCCACCAGGGCATCGATATGTTCGCGACGACCGGGACGCCGATCCGAGCCCCGTTCGACGGGCTCTCGGTCACGGCGGACAACTTCCTCGGCGGCCTCGCGGTGAAGGTCTACGGGGAGACGGGGTACGTGTACAACGCCCACATGTCGGCCCACGGGAAGCTCGGTCCCGTGAAGGCCGGCGACATCATCGGGTACGTCGGGAGCACGGGGGACGCCTCCGGGCCCCACCTCCACTTCGAATACCACCCGGGGAACGGGGACGCGGTGAACCCGTACGCGTTCCTGAATGCCGTCTGCTGAGCCCCTTCGCGCGAGCTCGCAAGCCATAGACTCCCGGCCGTGGAGGGCGCCGCGAAGCTCGTCGCGAGGGACATCACGTGTCGCTTCGACGGCACGCTCGCGCTGGGGGAGACCACGCTCGAGGTCCGCGCCGGCGAGTTCGTCTCGATCGTGGGTCCTTCGGGATGCGGCAAGAGCACCCTCTTCAACGTGATCTCGGGGTTGCTCATGCCGACGAGCGGCCGCGTCGAGATCGACGGCCGGGACGTCACGGGCTCGACGGGGCACGTCGGCTACATGCTCCAGAAGGACCTGCTCGTGCCGTGGCGCACGGTCGTCGGCAACATCGTGCTCGGCGCGGCGCTCACGCGCGGGGCGAGCGCTCGGGACGAGGCCGAGGCGCGAGCGCTCGGCGAGCGCTACGGGCTCGCGGGGTTCCTCGACCACTATCCGCACGCGCTCTCGGGCGGGATGCGCCAGCGCGTCGCGCTGATGCGGACACTCGCGGTGCACCGGGACGTGCTCCTGCTCGACGAGCCCTTCGGCGCGCTCGACTCGCAGACCCGCCTGTCGATGCAGCAGTGGCTGCTCGAGGTCTGGGACGAGCTCGACCGGACGGTCCTGTTCGTCACCCACGACGTCGACGAGGCGATCTTCCTCGCCGACCGGGTGCTCGTGATGACGCCGCGCCCCGGACGGATCGCCGCCGAGATCCCCGTGCCGATCCCGAGACCGCGCCGCCTCGAGACGCTCACCGACCCGGACTTCATGGACGTGAAGCGGCGGATCCTCGGCTTCCTGTACGGGCAGGGGGCGGCGTGAGCGGGTGGCGGCGGGCCGGACGGCTCGCCCTCCCCGTCGTGGCCGTCCTCGGCGTCTTCGTGGTGTGGGACCTCGTCATCCGCGTCTTCGACGTGAAGGCGTACCTCGTCCCCTCACCCGGATCCGCGTTCCGGGCGATCGGGAGCGACTGGGACACGCTCGGCACCCTCACATGGACGACGGTCCAGGAGACCGCGCTCGGGTTCCTGATCGGCGCGGGTGTCGGGTTCGGGCTCGCGGTCGTGATGTCGCGATGGTCGGTCGTGCAGCGGGTCGTCTACCCGGTGCTCGTCGCCTCGCAGGCGATCCCCGTCGTCGCGGTCGCGGCGCCGCTCGTGATCGTGCTCGGGTTCGGTCTGGCGCCGAAGCTGGTCATCGTCGCCTTCATCGTGTTCTTCCCCGTCGTCGTGAACGTGCTGGACGGGTTCGCCAGCGTCGACCATGATCTGCTGAACCTCGCGAGGGTGATGGACGGGCGGCCGCTCCGGGTCCTCGCGCTCATCGAGCTGCCGGCGACCCTCACGCCCCTGTTCTCGGCGCTCAAGCTCGGCGCGACGTACGCAGTCACCGGCGCGGTGCTCGGGGAGTGGACCGCGAGCACGACGCCCGGGCTCGGGAACTATCTGCTGATCCAGGAGTCGAGGCAGAACACCGACGCCGTGTACGCGGCGGTGCTCCTGCTCACCGCGATCGGCGTGACCGGGTTCCTCCTGGCCCTTTCGGCCGAGCGACTCGCCACGCCGTGGCGGACGCGCTCGACGGCCCGGCGGCGTCACGGACGCCCGCCAGTGCGAGAAGATGGGACGGTCGCAGAAGGAGGAAGTTCATGAGGCTCCGCTCGGGTCTGCTGGTTGGGGTGATCGCGCTCGCGATGGTGGCCGCCGCGTGCGGCGGGAACGATGGGAAGACCGGGAACGGCGACGGGGGCGGCGGCGGGACCACCGCGATCACGATCGTCACCGAGTGGAGCTATCCGGACCCGCTGTGGATCCCGTTCCTCGTCGCGAAGGAGCAGGGCTACTACGCCGACGCCGGGCTCGACGTCACGGTGCAGCAGCCGCCCGACAACTCGACGACGATGAAGATGCTCGCGACCGGTGATGCGCAGGTCGGCCTGTCCGCGATCACCGATGTCGTGTTCGCGAAGGGCGAGGGCCTGCCGGTCGTGTCCGTCTCGAACATGACCCAGTCGAACAACTGGGGGCTGTTCCAGCTCGGCGATCAGCCGATCGACGTCGCGTCCCTGAAGGGGAAGACCGTCGGGATCTACAACGACTCGTGGACGGCCGCGATGCTGCCGCTCGTGCTCAGCTCGGGCGGGCTGACGATGGACGACGTGAAGACCGTCGCGGCCACCGGGAGCGTGATCCCGCTCCTGCTGCACGGGAAGATCGACGTCGCGACCGAGGTCACGAACCTCGGGGGGGTCGAGATCTCGACGAGCGGGGGCGGCAACTTCACGCAGCTCCTCGCGCCCGAGGCCGGGGCGCCCGACACGCCCGTGTGGGTGTACGTGGCGAGCTCGGAGTGGGCGAGCGCGCACCCGGACCTCGCGAAGGCGTGGCTCGGCGCGACCCGCAAGGGCATCGAGTGGGCGACCGCCAACCCGGAGGAGGCCGTGGCCCTGTTCGAGCAGACCTACCCGGAGGCCGCGACCGACAACGGCTACAACCTCGAGGCCTGGAAGGCGACGATCCCACTGCTCTCGGTCGGCGGGGCCTACCCGGCGCAGACCGACGAGGAGTGGTCCTCGTTCACGCAGGCGCTGGTCGATGCCGGACAGCTCGACTCCGCGCTCGCACCGGGCGAGTACTACACGAACGACTACGGGCCGTAGCTGGCCTCCCGGGCCCCCCTTCGGAGATCGAACCCGCGAGCGCGCTGCGAAGACCGAGGGATGAGCGTAGAGTCCGGCACGATGTCGGAACCGGGTGCTGAGCTCGCCGGCGCCGTGCGGACGGATCGAGCGCAGAGCTGGGGGGCGGCCGTTCCTCGCGCCGTCCTCATGCTCGCGGTGGTCGTGCTCGTCTTCGGGCTCGCGCCGAACTGGCTCCTCGACCGTCTCGCGGACCGCGTCACCACGACCGGGCGAGACCTGATCCTTGTGGCGTGGTGGATCGTCGGGCTCGTGGCCTGCTCCTGGCTGTTCCTCGTGCTGCAGGGACGGGAGCGCTGAGGGCGTGAGCTTCAGCGCGCGGCAGGTCGGCGCCGAATGGTTCGACGACAACGTCCCGTGCACCCGAGCCTGCCCCGTGCTGACGATGGCCGGCCGATACGTGGCCGCGATCGCCGCGGGCGACGACCGCCTCGCGTACGAGATCGCACGCCTGCCGAACCCGTTCCCCTCGATCTGCGGCCGCGTGTGCGCGGCGCCGTGCGAGATCGCGTGCCGACGGGGCTCGATCGACGAGCCGATCGCGATCCGCGCCCTGAAGCGGTACGTGTGCGAGGGCTTCGGCGTCGAGAGTCCGCACGGTGAGGAGGTCTACCATCAGGCGACGACGATCGCGGCGCCGAGGAGCGAGCGGGTCGCCGTGATCGGTTCGGGTCCCGCGGGCCTCGCCTGCGCCCACGATCTCGCGACGTACGGGTACCGCCCGGTGGTGTTCGAGGCCGCGGACCGTCCGGGCGGCCAGATGGTCCTATCGATCCCGTCCTACCGGCTGCGCCGCGATCTCCTGCAGGACGAGATCGACGCGGTCCTGAACATGGGGGTCGAGCTCCGGACCGAGGCTGCCCTCGGCCGTGACTTCACCTTGCGCTCCCTGCGTGATGAGGGCTTCGAGGCCGTCTTCCTGGGGATCGGCGCGACGAAGGGCCGTGACCTGAACATCCCCGGTCACGACAAGGACGGGGTGCTGAAGGCGATCGACTTCCTGCTGAACGCGAGCCTGGGCTACTCGGTCGACCTCGGCGCCGAGGTCCTGGTGATCGGGGGCGGCAATGTCGCGCTCGACGCCGCCCGCACGGCGCTGCGCGAGGTCGCCTCGGACCCCGCCGAGCGTTCGGCATCGGAGGCCACCCAGGCCACGGCGGTGTTCGACGTCGCGCGCACGGCCGCGCGCATGGGCGCGCGGGTGACGGTCGTCTCGCTCGAGAACCGGCAGGAGATGCCGGCGAACGAGTTCGAGATCGAGGAGGCCGAGGTCGAGGGCATCGGGCTCCGGCACCGGCTCGGGCCGAAGGCGATCGTGGGCAACGGCCGCGTGACCGGGCTCGAGGTCCTCCAGGTATCGTCCGTCTTCGACCCGGACGGCCGGTTCAACCCGAAGATGGTCGACGGGACCGAGCAGGTGATCCCGTGCGACTCGGTGATCATCGCGATCGGTCAGGCGCCGGACCTGTCGTGGCTCGACCCCGAGGACGGGATCGAGACCGGCCGGGGCGGCACGATCGTGGTCGAGCCCGAGTCCCTCGCGACGAGCGCTCCGGGGATCTACGCGGGCGGCGACGTCGCGTTCGGGCCACGCAACCTGATCGACGCGATCGGCGACGGTCGCCGGGCGGCCGCGTCGATCCACCGTCAGATCGCCGGCGCCGAGCCGCCGCGGCCGTCCCTATCGGGCCGCCGGATGCTGCCGATCGTCGCGGTGAACCGCGGCCCCGACGCGCGCGCGTACACCGAACGCGACCGGCTCCCGGTCCCCGCGGAGCCCACCGGAAGGCGGATCGGCTCGCCCGAGGTGGAGCTCGGCTACACGCCCGAGCAGGCTCGCGAGGAGGCCGGCCGATGCCTGCAGTGCTTCCTCAACATCATGCTCGACGAGACGAAGTGCATCCTGTGCCGAGGCTGCGTGGACGTGTGCCCCGAGCACTGCATCAGCATCGTGCCCGTCGAGCAGCTGGACGGCATCGAGGCACCCGCGCCCTCGAGCGCGCTGATCATCCAGGAGGACCTGTGCATCCGGTGCGCCCTGTGCGTGGACCGGTGCCCGACGCGGGCTCTCTCGCTCGACGGATGGTCCGAGGCCTCGTCCGCCCCGATCGCCCTCGATCTGGTCCCGGGATGAGGTGACGCTGATGTCGTCGGACGATCGGAAGGTTCGGGACGCCGGATGGTACAAGGCGCTGCTTCACCCCGGCGAGACGTTCCGCGAGAGCGAGGTCTATCACTCGGCGATCCGCCATCCGAGCCCGAGCACGCCGCGCGGCCGAGCGCTCACCTCGTTCCAGAACTTCTTCCTGCACATCTACCCGGTCAAGGTCCCGGCGCCGATCGTGAAGGCGCGGACCACCTGGCGTCTCGGCTTCATCGCGACGGTGCTGTTCGCGATCTTGTTCGTCTCGGGCTTGTACCTCATGTTCTTCTACCACCCGGCCGTGCCCGACGCGTACTTCGACATGCACCGCCTCGCGACCTCGATCGCGTTCGGCCAGTTCGTTCGGAACGTCCACCGCTGGTCCGCCCACCTCATGGTCCTCGTGGTCGCCCTCCACCTGTTGCGTGTGTTCTACGCCGGGGCGTACAAGGCGCCTCGACAGTTCAACTGGGTGATCGGGGTCGGGCTGTTCGTGTTCACCCTCCTGATGTCGTTCACCGGATACCTCCTCCCGTGGGACCAGCTCGCGTTCTGGGCCATCACGGTCGGGACGAACATCGCCGGCTACGTCCCGCTCCTCGGCGGTCACGCACGGTCGTTGCTGCTCGGTGGGACGGACGTGACCGGCGACGCGCTCCTGCGCTTCTACGTCCTGCACATCTACTTCCTCCCGACGCTGCTCGTCGTCGGCATCGCGATCCACGTCTGGAGGGTCCGCAAGGACGGGTTCGCGGTCGAGGATCGTGCGAAGGACGAGGTGCTCGTGCTCGAGGACGAGCCGAAGGAGGTGGCCGATGTCCGCGCATGAGCCCGCACCTCGGTACCGTCTCCTCGGGGTCGTCCCGCGCGAGGTGGAGCAGCAGAAGGGCGAGCAGGTTCCCGACGACGCCGTCTTCACCTGGCCGCACTTCCTGATCCGTCACGCGGTGGTGGCCGGCGGCGTGGTACTCGTGGTCTTCGTCCTCGCACTCCTGTTCCAGGCGCCGCTCAAGGACATCGCGAACCCCAGCGAGACGCCCGCCGTCGCCAAGGCGCCCTGGTACTTCGCCGGGCTCCAGGAGTTGCTCCACTGGCTCCAGCCCGTCGTCGCGGGGGTGCTGATACCGGGCGCAGCACTCCTGTGGCTGATCGCGCTGCCGTACCTCGACCGCAGCCCCGGCTGGCGGATCCGCGATCGCCGGTTCATCGTGGTGGTCTTCACCATCGTGGCGGTCGCCGCGCTGGTCCTCACCGTCATCGGCACGTTCTTCCGAGGGCCCGAGTGGACGTGGGTGTGGCCCTGGAAGCACCTCTACGCGGAGGTCTGAGATGAGCGACGAACAGACGGAGCCCGGAGCAGCCGGCCCTTCCGCAGGCGAGCCGGAGGGCCTCGCGGAGCACCCGGAGCGGGGCATCGACCGCCGTGGGTTCCTGAACGGCGCGTGGAAGACCCTCGGCGTCGTCCTGATCGGAGAGGGCGTCTGGACCTCCTACGACCTGCTGAACCCGGAGACCGCCGTCGGCGGCGGTCTCATCGACGCCGGACCGGTGAGCGACTTCGAGGCGGAGGGCTCGGTCAGCTACTTCCTGAACGGCCGCTTCTACGTGACCAACTACCAGGGCGGGCTCCGCGCCCTGTACCAGAAGTGCCCGCACCTCGGGTGCCGCGTGCCGTTCTGCTCGAGCTCGCAACGGTTCGAGTGCCCGTGTCACGGGAGCGTCTACAACCTGATCGGCGAGTACGTGG
>JBLNAW010000048.1:0-3278 GCA_050259555.1 Solirubrobacterales bacterium | reverse complement strand
CCCGCTCTTTTCAGGAGCTTGCCCTGTCGACCTCGATCCTCGACGAGCTCATCCTCGCCTCCGAGAAGCCCTCGCGCTACGTCGGCGGCGAGTTCGGAGCCGTCGTGAAGGACCTCCGCGCGGCGCGGCTGCGCTTCGCCCTCGCGTTCCCGGACACGTACGAGGTCGGGATGTCGAACCTCGGCTTCCGGCTCCTCTACCACGCGCTGAACGACCGCCCCGAGGTCGCCTGCGAGCGCGTCTTCCTCCCGTGGCCGGACCTCGGCGGCGCGCTGCGCGCGAACCGTCTGCCGCTGTTCACGCTCGAGTCGCGCGCGCCGGTCCGCGACTTCGACGTGCTCGGCATCACGCTGCAGTTCGAGCTCTGCTACACGAGCTGCCTCGCGCTGCTCGACCTCGCGGCGATCCCGCTGCTCACGCGCGAGCGCGGCCGCGAGCACCCGGTCGTGCTCGGCGGCGGGCCCTGTGCGTACAACCCCGAGCCGGTCGCCGAGTTCTTCGACGCGTTCGTGGTCGGCGAGGGCGAGGAGGTCGTCCACGAGGTCGCGGACGTGGTCGCCGCGTGGAAGGCCGGCGGCGCAGCGCGCGAGGAGCTCCACCGTGCGCTCGCGCGCGTCCCCGGCGTGTACGTCCCGTCGCTCTTCCGGCCGGTGTACGACCCCGTCTCGAAGGCGCTCGTCGACATCGAGCCCCTGCTCCCCGGGTACGAGAAGGTGTCGCGCCGGGTGATGCCCGATCTGAACGCGCTCTCGACCTCCGCGTACGAACGGCCGGTCGTCCCGTTCATGCAGACCGTCCACGATCGGCTCCCGATCGAGCTGCAGCGGGGGTGCACCCGCGGCTGCCGCTTCTGCCAGGTGGGCATGCTCACGCGGCCGACGCGGCAGCGCGATCCGAAGCAGGTCCTGCGCCTCGCCGAGACCGGCCTGCAGGCGTCGGGCTACGAGGAGGTGGGCCTCCTGTCGCTCTCCTCGGGCGACTACGGGCCGCTGAACCCGCTGCTCGACGACTTCATCGCGCGCTGGCACGGCGAGAAGATCTCGATGAGCCTGCCGTCGCTCCGCACCGAGACGATGAGCCCGTCGCTCGCGGAGAAGATCGGCCGGATCCGGAAGACCGGCTTCACGCTCGCGCCGGAGGCGGCGACCGAGCGCATGCGCGCCGTCATCAACAAGGGGAACCGCGAGGAGGACCTCCTCCGCGCGGTCGAGTCGATCTTCTCGAACGGCTGGTCGCTCCTGAAGCTCTACTTCATGATCGGGCTCCGGGACGAGCGCGACGAGGACGGCCGCGCGATCGCCGAGCTCGCGCAGCGCGCGCGGCGCGCGGCGCGCCGCGCGCTGCCCAAGGGGCAGGGCTCGGCCGCGATCAACCTCGCCGCGAGCACCTTCGTCCCGAAGCCGTTCACGCCGTTCCAGTGGGAGCCGATGATCTCCCCCGAGGAGACGCGACGCCGGCAGCGGCTCGTGGGCGACACGCTCGGGCCCAAGCGCGGCGCGATCCACTTCAAGCCCCACGACTCGCGCCAGTCGTCGATCGAGGGCGCGCTCGCGCTCGGCGACCGCCGCGCCGCGACCGCGGTCCTCCACGCGTTCCGCGCCGGGCAGCAGCTCGACGGCTGGAGCGAGTGGTTCGACGAGCAGGCGTGGCTCGACGCCTTCGCCGCCTGCGAGCGCGAGCACGGCGTCGGGATCGACTTCTTCGCGCACCGGCGGCGCCGTCTCGACGAGGTCCTGCCGTGGGACCGGATCGACTGCGGCGTCGAGAAGACCTACCTCGCGAAGCAGCTCGCGGCCTCGCGCAACCTCGCCGAGGTGGTGGACTGCGTCCTCGCGCCCTGCACGGTCTGCGGCGCCTGCGACTACGACGTCGTCAAGAACCGGACGTACGACGCGAAGGACTACGTCCCCGAGCCCGCCCGGCCCGAGCCGCCGCCGCCCTCGCCGGCGCGCACGCACGTCCGCGTGCGCTACGCGAAGCGCGGGCGGCTCGTCGCGCTGTCGCACCTCGAGACGATGCACGCCATCCTGCGGGCGGTCCGCCGCGCCGGGCTGCCGGTGGCGTACTCGCAGGGGTTCCACCCGAAGCCGAAGGTGGGCTTCGGCCCGGCGCTGCCGGTCGGGGTCGAGAGCGAGGCCGAGTACATGGACCTCGAGCTCGTGGGCCTCCACTCCGCGGCCGACGTGGACGTTGCGCTCGCGGGACGGCTCCCCCCGGGCCTCGACGTGCTCGAGGCCCGCGAGCTCGACCCGCGGGCGGACTCGATCAGCGCCGCGCTCCGCGCCGCGCACTACCTGGCCGATTTTCCGCAGGATTGGGCGGGCGGCGACCTCGGGGATCGGATCGCCGCGTTCGAGCAGGCCGACCGCGCGCTGGTCCGCCGCCCCCCTCCGCCCAGGCGCAAAGAGGGGCGCCGCGGCGAGAACATTGCGCAACCGAAGGCGAAGGAGATAGACCTCAAGCACGTGGTGACCCACCTCGCCCTGGAGGGCGAGCGGCGGGTCGCGTTCAGCTTGCGAGCGGATCCGTCGGGCAGCGCAAAGCCCGTCGAGGTCCTGGCGGCGGTCTTCGGAGAGGACGGCGCGCCGCCGAGGGGAGTGAAGGTTTTGAAGGAGGGCGTCAGCTTCGCGAGGAGCCCGGCCGGCCATGGCGGCCCGCCCCGCACTCGCGACCTCGACGCCTGAAACGTCAGCGCCCGGCCGCCGCGGCGGCAGCGCCCTCGTGCGCACGGTGCGTGAAGGACGCGAGATTTGAAGATCCGCTTCGAACATGATCCGACGAGTCCGGCGCCGCCTGGGAGACCCCCAGCCGCGCGACCGGCGGATCTCGCGTCCAGCGCACCCGCAACGTGGCCCGGGCAACGAGGTCCACGATGGCGGGAAACAGCATCCTCGTGATCAACGCCGCCGGCGCGGAGACGCGCGTGGCGTTGGTCGAGAACGGCTCCATCCACGAGTTCTATCTCGAGCGGAAGAGCGAGAAGGGGATCGTCGGGACCATCTACAAGGGTCGCGTCGTCCGGGTGCTCCCCGGGATGCAGGCGGCCTTCGTCGACATCGGCCTCGAGAAGGCCGCGTTCCTCTACGTGGGGGACGTGTACGGCGACCCCGACTTCTCCGAGGAGTTCGAGCTCACCGAGGGTGAGCACGCGACGCTCGTGCCCGAGGTGCCCTCGGAGCAGGACATCGAGGAGCACGAGGCTCGCGCCAACGAGGCGGTGGCGCGCGGGCCCGTCGAGGAGGAGCCGGAGGCGCCTGCCGGCGAGGCATCGGCTTCGG
>JBLNAW010000047.1:0-19580 GCA_050259555.1 Solirubrobacterales bacterium | reverse complement strand
CCGTGAGGATCCAGGATCCTACCGGGGACGTCGTGCTGAGCTTCCCGGACACCTTCACCGATGTCGGGTTCGTCGACATCGTCTCGGCCGCGGTGTCGAAGGAGGGGGGGACCTTCACGTTCGCGCTCACCCTCGCGCACCCGATCCCGCCGTCGTTCGTCCTCACCGAACCGTACGAGGGGCTCGGCTTCGAGTTCTGTCTCGATACCGACGCGTCGTCGATGCCGTTCGGATACCCGTTCGCGATCTCGACCAGCGCACCCTGTGAGTTCATCGTCGACGTCCTCGCCCGCCCCGGGGGGCACATCTCGGGCACGCTGATCGACCGACGGGCCATGACCGAGGGCAAGGATGCCGCGACGAGCCCGATCCCTGTCTCGATCGCCGGGACACGTATCCTGACCTCGATCCCCGCCGGCAGCCTCGGCGACCCGGCGTCGCTGACATGGTTCGCGGCCACGACCGAGGTCGCGCTCCCGCTCGGGAACGATGTCTTCGACAACGTCGACGAGGCACCCGACAGCTCCGCCCCCGCACCGTGGCCGGCCGGGTGACCGATACGTGGTCACCGGAAGCTCGATCGAGATCAGCGACGCCGCCTGCGCGGCGGTGGACGAGACGTGTGGTGGCAGGTCGCCGGCTACGTCCGGAACGACAGCGCCGCGGCGAGCGCGAACCCGAACGCCATCGCGACCCCGACGAGCTTGCGATGACCCGCGCGCTCATACCCCTCGGGGATCATCTCGTCCGCCAGCATGGTGAGGATCGCACCGGCCGCGAACGCCTGGATCGCGGCGGTCCACGATCCGGACGCACCCTCGAGGAGGACGTAGCCGAGCCCGGCGGCCAGGGCGCTCGTGGCGGCGACGAGCACCCACAGGCGGAGGACCCTCGACCTGGACCATCCGCCGCTCACGAGATCGGCCGAGGCCGAGATCGACTCGGGGACATTGGACAGGAACACGGCGACGATGACCGCGACACCGACCGAGCCGCCGGACAGCAGCGAGGCCCCGATCACGACGGACTCGGGGATGCCGTCGAGCACGGCGCCGAGCACGATCCCCAATCCGGCGGAGCCCTCGTTCCCCTTGAGCCGGCGGTCGATCGACACGTCGCCCGCGAAGAACACCAGGGCGCCGAGGGCGAACCCGGCCGCGACGGCCGCAGGGCTGGCCGCGGCCGCGACCGCCTCCTCGACGAGCTCGTACGAGACCGCGCTGATCAGGACCCCAGCCCCGAACGCCATGACGAGCCCGAGGAACCGGTCGCCGATCGCGAACCGGAATGCGATCAGCGCGCCGAGGAGCAGCGACGAGGCTCCGACGAACGCCCACAGCATCGCCTTGAGCACGGCCTACCCCTCGAGGGGCTCGAAGCGCGCGGTGAAGTGGCGGAGCTGAGCAGGCTGCTCGACGATGCGGTAACCGCGGAGATCGCTCGCACGCTCGGCGACGGCGGTGACGACCTCGATCACGTAGTCGACGTGGCTCTGCGTGTACGTGCGACGCGGGATCGCGAGCCGCACGAGGTCCATCGCGGCCGACCCCTCGGTTCCGTCGGTGTGACGGCCGAACATCACGGTGCCGATCTCGACCGAGCGGATCCCGCCGGCCTCGTACAGCGCGACCGCGAGCGCCTGGCCCGGGTACTCGAGCGGCGGGATGTGCGGCAGGAGCGCCCGCGCGTCGAGGTACACGGCGTGGCCGCCGGCCGGCTTCACGAGCGGGACGCCGGCGTGGTCGAGCGCCTCGGCGAGGTACTCGGTCGAGCGGATCCGGTACCGCAAATAGTGCTCGTCGACGCATTCCGTCAGCCCTTGCGCGATCGCCTCGAGATCCCGGCCGGCGAGGCCGCCGTACGTGACGTAGCCCTCGGTGAGGATGAGGAGGTTGCGGCAGCGCTCGGCGAGGTCGTCGTCGCGCATCGCGAGCCACCCGCCGATGTTCGCGAGCGGGTCCTTCTTCGCGCTCATCGTCATGCCGTCGGCGAGGCTCGCGATCTCGCGCACGATGTCGGGGACCGAGCGCTCGGCCTGGCCGGCCTCGCGCAGCTTGATGAACCACGCGTTCTCGGCGAACCGGCACGCGTCGAGGAAGAGCGGCACGCCGAAGCGGTCGCAGAGCGCTCGCACGTCGCGGAGGTTCTCGAGCGAGACCGGCTGCCCTCCACCCGAGTTGTTCGTGATCGTCACGAACACGACCGGGACATCGGCCCCGCGCTCGGCGAGCAGCGCCTCGAGCGCGCCGAGGTCCATGTTGCCCTTGAACGGGTGGACGGTCTGCGGCTCGCGCCCCTCGGGGATCACGAGATCGACGGCCTCGGCGCCGGTGAACTCGACGTTCGCGCGGGTCGTGTCGAAGTGCGTGTTGTTCGGGACGACCTTGCCGGGCCCGCCGATCACGCCGAACAGGATCTTCTCGGCGGCGCGGCCCTGATGCGTCGGGATCACGTGTGGGAACGGGAACAGCTCCTGCACCGCCTCGAGGAACGTGTACCAGGAGGGCGAGCCCGCATAGGACTCGTCGCCGTGCTGGATCGCCGCCCACTGGTCCCGGCTCATCGCGCCGGTGCCCGAGTCGGTCAGCAGGTCGATCAGCACGTCGTCCGCGTGCAGCCGGAACAGGTTGTAGCCTGCCTCGCGGACCTTGACCGCCCGCTCCTCTTCAGAAAGGAAGTGCAGCGGCTCGACCGAGTGGATGCGGAACGGCTCGATGATCGTGCGGAACCCGTACGGCACGGCCCGATGATAGGCGAGGGCCCAGTATCCGCGCCGACGAGAGGCGCAGGTCACCCCGCGTCCGGTTGCACTGCCCACCGGTAGCCGATACCCGGCTCAGTGATGACGAAGCTCGGGCGTCGTGCGTCGGGTTCGATCTTCCTCCGCAGTTGGCTCACGAACACGCGGAGGACCTCGACGTCCTCGTCGTACCCCTGTCCCCAGACCTCCCGTAACAGCCATCCGTGCGTCAGCAGCTTGCCGGGGTGCTCCACGAACGCCTCGAGGAGCTCCCACTCCGTCTTCGTGAGGCGAACCGCGTTCGAGCCCTTGCGCACGGAACGCGCGGCGAGATCGATCTCGACGTCGCCGGCGTGGAAACGTCGCGTCGCCGCCGGCGGCTCGGCGCGGCGGAGCAGGGCACGGACGCGCGCGAGAAGCTCATCGGTGCCGAAGGGCTTCGTGAGGTAGTCGTCTGCGCCGAGGTCGAGCGCGGCGACCTTGTCGGATTCGTCTTCCCGCACCGAGAGCACCAAGATCGGCACCGTCGTCCACTCCCGCAGACGCCGACACACCTCGAAGCCGTCCATCCCCGGCATGTTCAGGTCGAGCACGACGAGGTCTGGGGCGACGTCCTCGGCCTCGGCGAGGGCCTGCTCGCCGTCGGCCGCCAGGGCGACCTCGTAGCCGCGAGCCTGGAGCGCCCGACGAACCGCGTGCCGGATCGGTGGCTCGTCGTCGACGACGAGCACACGGCCACTCAACCGGAACCCTCGCCCTGAGGCAATGAGAACGCGAGCGTGGCGCCGCCGCCGGCCGTCTCCTCGAACCAGATGTCGCCGTCCATCAGCGAGAGGAAGCCCTTCGCGATCGCGAGACCGAGCCCCGGACCGAGCCGAGGGTTCCGCTCGCTCAATCGGTAGAACGGATGGAAGAGCTGCTCCCGGAGGTGCTCGGGGATGCCCGGCCCGTGATCAGCGACGCGGACGGTCACGCGGTCGCCGGCGTTCGTCACCGTCACATCGACGTCCCGCGACGGTACGTCGGTTGCGATCTTCGCGGCGTTCTCGAGCAGGTTCGTCACCACCCGCTCGAGGAAGATGGGGTCCGCGCGTGCGAGCGGGACCGACGTGTCCGCCCGCACGTCCACCTGGACGCGGGGCCAGCGAGCCTGAACCGTGTCGGCGCACGTCGCGAGGGTTTCGAGCGGGTTCACGGGCTCGAGACGGGCCTTCAGCACACCGGCCTCGATCCTCGACATGTCGAGGAGGTTCGCGATGAGGACGTTGAGACGGTCGGCCTCTCGATCGATCGCCTCGAGCGCTTCCAGCCGCGCCTCCTCGGCTCGTGGGACGTCGGGCTCCAGCAGATCGGTGACCGACGTCTTGATCACCGCGAGGGGCGTGCGGAGGTCGTGGGAGACGGCGGCGAGGAGCGCCCGACGGAGGTCATCGCTCCGCCGGTAGACCTCGGCTTGGGTCGCCGAGCGCAACAATCGGTCGCGCTCGAGGACGAGCGCCAGCTGGTCGCAGAACGCGCGGATCACGCGGCTCTCGCTCGGTGTGAGCGGTGGACGGTCGCCGCCGAGCACGATGAGGCCGAGGTTGTGACCTCCGACGCTCAAGGGGAGCCGCTCGGGCGGCCGACCGGTCTGCCCCGGCTCCCACCGAGGCTGCAGGCTTCCGGCATCCCCACCGACGGTGATCTCCTCACGCAGACCCCCGGTGCCCCGATCGTCCTGCGTGTACAGCGAGGCCGCCTCGAATCCGAAGCGGTCGAGCAGGCGGTCGAGCAGCTGCTCGTACGTCTCGCGCCCAGGGACCTGCCCGACGAGCTCGCCGCTCAGCTCCTGCAGCGTCCGGAGCTCGGCCTCGCGGTCCTCGGCCGCGCGTGCTCGGTCGGTGGCTCGCGCGAGCAGCACCGAGATCAGGACCGACAGTCCGAGGAACACGAACAGGACCACGACGTGCTCGGCGCGTCCGATCGCGAACGTGCCGTATGGGGGGATGAAGTAGAAGTTGAACAGGACGAACCCGAGGACCGACGCGGCGATGCCGGGGCCGAGCCCACCGATCGCCGCGGCGGCGGTCACGACGCAGAGGAAGCCGAAGCCCTTGCTGAGCGGCGTCACGTCCGGGCGGAACGGCAGGAGCACCGCGGTCAGCGCCACGGTCCCGGCGATCGCGATGACGTAGCCGGCGATCCGGCTCCGCGCCGGTTGCACGTGTCGAAGCGTCGAGCGCCACCGCTCCGACTCGACGGGCATGGAAGGATCGCCCACGAGAGCAGTGTGGCACCGGAGTTCGTCCCCTCGCGTGGCCGCCGGCCTCATTTGACGGAACCCTTATGTCACCTCGCCGGTTCCTTACGAGCCCCAGATGCCGCCGACCTACGCTCGAGCTGTGTACGCGGGGGGACAACAAACTCTCTAGCCGGAAGGAGCGGATCGGATGCTCGACGTCCTGATGGTCGTGCTGACGGTCGTTGCGTTCGGCGTCTTCTTCGTCCTCATCGCGGCGCTGGAGCGCGTATGAGCTTCGCCGACGTCCTCGAGCTCATCGTGGCCGTCGCGCTCCTCGCGTACCTCGGGTACGCGCTGATCCGACCGGAGCGGTTCTGACATGGTCACGATCGTCGTCTACCTCGTGCTGCTGACCGCCCTTACCCCGCCGCTGGGCGAGTACCTGTACCGCGTCTACTCCCGCGAGCGGATCGGCCGAGTCGAGGGCTTCGTCTATCGACTGATCGGTGTGAACCCCGAGCTCGAGCAGTCCTGGCGCCGATACGCCACATCGTGCCTGTGGTTCAGCGGCGTGTCGATGCTCTTCCTCTATGCGCTGCTCCGCCTCCAGAACGCCCTTCCCCTGAACCCGGTAGGGCTCGGACCGGTGGACCGGTCTGTCGCGTTCAACACCGCCTCGAGCTTCACCACGAACACGAACTGGCAGGCGTACGGCGGCGAGACCACGATGAGCTACCTCAGCCAGATGCTGGGGCTGACCTTTCAGAACTTCGTCTCGGCCGCGGTCGGGATGGCGGTCCTCGTCGCGCTCTTCCGAGGCTTCGTCAGGTCGAAGCGGGACGAGGTCGGCAACTTCTGGCGAGACCTCGTGCGCGGCACCGTCTACGTCCTACTTCCACTCGCTGGGGTCGTGGCCGTCCTGCTGGTGACGCAGGGGGTCGTGCAGACGCTCGGATCGTCCGTCTCGGCGAGGGGCATCCAGGGCTTCCAGCAGACGCTCGCGCGAGGTCCGGTCGCCGGGCAGATCGCGATCAAGCAGCTCGGAACGAATGGTGGCGGCTTCTTCAACGTGAACTCCGCGCATCCTTTCGAGGGCGGTGTCGGCGGATTCGGCGGCTTCATCGAGATGTTCTCGATCCTGCTGATCCCGGCTGCGCTCACCTACACGTTCGGCAGATGGGTGGGCAACGTCCGTCAGGGATGGGCGATCTTCGCCGTGATGATGCTCCTGTTCGTGGGCGGCCTCGCGCTCACCGTGCCGCAGGAGCACAGCGCATCGGCGGCGATGGTCGCCGCGGGCGTCCCCGCCTCCGGGCAGAACCTCGAGGGCAAGGAGCAGCGCATCGGGGTGGACGAGTCGGCGTTGTGGAACGTAGCGACCACGGCGGCATCGAACGGCAGTGTGAACTCCATGCACGACTCGTATCGACCGCTCGGGGCGCTGGCCGGGATGTTCAACATGGCGATCGGCGAGGTGGTCTGGGGAGGGGTCGGCAGCGGTCTGTACGGGATGATCTTCTACGCGGTCATCGCCGTCTTCATGGGTGGCTTGATGGTCGGGCGGACGCCCGAGTACCTCGGGAAGAAGATCGGCGCACGCGAGGTGAAGCTCGCGGCGATCGCCGTGCTCGTACCGTTCGTCCTCGTGCTCGCGCTCGCGGCGGTCGCAGCCGTGATCCCTGCGGGGACCGACCCGCGGCTGAGCCAGGGGCCGCACGGGTTCAGCGAGATCCTGTACGCGTTCCTGTCGATGGGGAACAACAACGGCTCAGCGTTCGCCGGTCTCACGGCGAGCGGCCCGTTCTATGCGATCTCGGGCGGTCTCCTCATGCTCGCCGCGCGGTTCGTGCCGCTCCTCGTCGGGCTTGCGCTCGCGGGAAGCCTCGGGCGGGCGGGCACCGTCCCGGAGACCTCGGGGACGCTGCACACCGACACGATCCTCTTCGTCGTGTTGCTGACGTTCGTGATCCTCATCATCGGCGCGCTGACGTTCCTGCCCGGCCTCGCGGTGGGTCCGATCGTCGAGCACCTGTCGAACGGGAGCCTCTTCTGATGTCCGTCGTCACGACGTCGAGGCCCGAGATGACCCAGCTGGGAACGGTCGGAGCGCGTCCGCTGCTGGATCCACCGATCGTCCGACGGGCGGTCCGGGACAGCTTCGTGAAGCTGAACCCGCGGACGCTGCTGCGTAACCCGGTGATCTTCGTGGTCGAGGTCGTCTCGGTCGTCGTGATGGTCCGGATCGCCACGGACGCCGTGAGCGGGGGCCCCATCGCGTTCGACTCCGCGATCGCCCTCGGCCTGTGCTTCACCGTGCTGTTCGCGAACTTCGCCGAGGCTATCGCCGAGGGGCGCGGGAAGGCGCAGGCCGACGCGTTGCGCAGGACCCGAGCGGACCTCGTCGCTCGTCGTCTGACGACCTCCGGCGCCGAGGAGACGGTCCCGGCGTCCGAGCTGCGAGCCGGCGACCTCGTGATGGTCACGGCAGGGGAGCTGATCCCAGGGGACGGCGAGATCGATGAGGGGATCGCGTCCGTCGACGAGTCCGCCATCACGGGCGAGTCCGCACCGGTGATCCGCGAGTCGGGTGGCGACCGATCGGCTGTCACGGCGGGGACCAAGGTGCTCTCCGACTGGATCAGGGTCCGGATCACGGCCGAGCCGGGCAGAACCTTCCTCGATCGGATGATCACCCTCGTCGAGGGCGCCGAGCGCCAGAAGACCCCGAACGAGATCGCGCTGTCGATCCTGCTCGCGAAGTTCACGATCATCTTCCTGCTCGTCGTCGTCTCGCTCCAGCCATTCGCCATCTACTCGGGAGGGCGCCTGTCCGACGCGGTGCTGATAGCGCTGTTCGTGTGTCTCATCCCCACCACGATCGGTGGGCTGCTGTCCGCGATCGGCATCGCCGGGATGGATCGCCTGGTCCAGCGCAACGTCCTCGCGATGAGCGGGCGGGCCGTCGAAGCCGCGGGCGACGTCTCGACACTCCTGCTCGACAAGACCGGCACGATCACCCTCGGCAATCGGCAAGCGGTCGCGTTCGTCCCAGCCCCCGGGGTCACCGAGCACGAGCTCGCAGAGGTCGCCCAGCTCGCATCGCTCGCCGACGAGACGCCTGAGGGCCGCTCGATCGTCGTCCTCGCGAAGGAGCGATTCGGGATCCGCGAACGCGAGCTGATGGAGTCGCGCTCGATCTTCATCCCGTTCACGGCGCAGACGCGCATGAGCGGCGTGGACGTGCGCGGAAGCCAGATCCGCAAGGGCGCGGTGGATGCGATCGTCGGCTGGTCCGGCGACGAGCTACCCCAGGAGCTCGCGACAGAGGTCGAGCGCATCGCTCGAGCAGGGGGCACGCCGCTCGCCGTCGCGAGAGATCGCGTGCCACTCGGGGTCATCGAGCTCAAGGACATCATCAAGGACGGCCTTCCCGAGCGGTTCGCTCAGCTCCGAGCGATGGGCATCCGCACCGTGATGATCACCGGCGACAACGTGCTCACGGCCGCAGCGATCGCGCAGGAGTCCGGGGTCGACGACTTCCTGGCGGAGGCCACGCCGGAGGCCAAGATGGACCTCATCAGGCGCGAGCAGCAGGGTGGCAAGCTCGTCGCGATGACGGGCGACGGGACGAACGACGCTCCCGCCCTCGCCCAGGCAGACGTCGGCGTCGCGATGAACACGGGCACGACGGCCGCGAAAGAGGCCGGCAACATGGTCGACCTCGACTCGAACCCCACGAAGCTCATGGAGGTCGTCGAGATCGGCAAGCAGCTCCTGATCACCCGCGGCGCCCTCACGACGTTCTCGATCGCGAACGACGTCGCGAAGTACTTCGCGATCATCCCGGCGATGTTTGCCGGCCTGCTGCCGCCCCTCGACACGCTGAACGTGATGCACCTGGCGACGCCGGAGTCCGCGATCCTATCGGCCGTCATCTTCAACGCGCTCGTCATCGTGGCGCTCGTTCCACTCGCGCTCCGAGGCGTCCGCTACCGCCCGATCGGCGCTGACGGCCTGCTCCGACGAAACCTGCTGGTCTACGGGCTCGGCGGCATCGTCGCGCCGTTCGTCGGGATCAAGGCGATCGATCTGCTGCTCCAGGTGGTGAGGTTCCCGTGATCAGCACCGCGATGCGGGCGCTCCGCGCGGTCGCCGTCCTCTCGGTGCTGACCGGGCTCGCCTACCCCCTGGCCGTCACCGGTATCGCCCAGCTCACGATGGCGAACGAGGCCGACGGATCGCTGATCCGCGTGGACGGGCGGCTCGTCGGCAGCTCATCGATCGGCCAACTCTGGACCGGCGATGGATGGTTCCACGGCCGTCCATCCGCGATCGACTACGACGCATCGACCTCCTCTGGTTCGAACCTCGGTCCGACCTCGCGCGAGCTCTCCGACCAGATCCGGCAACGCGCGAACGAGGTCCTCGAGCTCGAGGGCCCCTACAACCCCGGGATGACGATCTCCGATATCCCCGTCGACCTGCTCACCGCGTCGGCGAGCGGCCTCGACCCGGATATCTCTCGCGCGGCCGCCGAGCTGCAGGCGCCGAGGATCGCCGAGGTCCGTGGCCTGTCGCTCGACTCGGTCCTCACGCTGATCGACGAGCACACCGAGGGACGAGCCCTCGGGTTCCTCGGGCAGGAGCGTGTGAACGTGCTAGAGCTCAACCTGGCGCTGGAGCGCGCCTCGGGGCGATGAAGGTGCACGCCGCGACCCGTGTGGTCTTCGTGCTCGGCCGGCGTACGCGGCTCGACGCACGGTCGATCGAGGCGTCCTCGGCGAGCGCGGCCGAGATCGTCGTCCTGTCGATCGGTTACCCCGTGACGAGGGCGCAGCGCCGAGCCGTAGACTCGGCGCTCGGTCTCGCCGGCCGTCTCGGGGTGACGGTCGACGCCGTACTCGTGACGTCACCGAGCGACCTCCCGAACCTGGTGGCCGGCGACGCTCGCGTCGTGATCAGCGGCTCCCGAGGCGAGCGACGGAGGCTCGAGCGGCTGCGGTCGCAGACCTGACCCGGCGGTCACCGCTCGCGGCGGGCGATGACATGGATATCGATGTTGCTCGCCTTGCGGATCAGACGGTTCACGACCGACCCCCGCACGAGTTCGGACCAGCGTGAGCGCAACGGCTCGCCGACGACGATCTGGGTGATGTGGTTGCGGTAGGCGTAGGCGATCACGGCGTCCACGATGGACTCGGAGCGGACAACGTCGAACGTGCCTGCGAGATCCCGCGTGAGTTGCGCCATCGATGCGAGCCAGGCCTCGTCCTCGCCGCCCGACTCCTCCTCCTGCACGTGGAGGACGAAGAGGTCTCCCTGCGCACGCTGTGCGATCCGTCCGCCTCGTCGCAGGAGGTCCTCCGAGAATCCGGGCCGTGAGACGCACACGAGGACGCGCTCCCGGGTCTCGGGCGTCCGGCCCTTCGCCCACCGGGTCAGCAGGTCCTCGTTCACCTGGTTCGCGACCCACATGAGGGCGAGCTCCCGGAGGGCGGTCAGGTTCTCGAGCGTGAAGAACCGGCGGAGTGCGAGCTCCGACTTCTGTGGATCGGGATAGACGTTGCCGTGGACCATCCGACGTCGAAGCGCGTGCGGCGACATGTCCACGAGCTCGACCTGATCGGCCAGGCCGAGCACCCAGTCGGGCACCGTTTCGCGCTGTCGGATCCCGGTGACCTCCGCGATCACATCGTTCAGGCTCTCGAGGTGCTGGACGTTGATCGTGGTGATCACCTCGATCCCCTCAGCCAGGATGTCGAGCACATCCTCCCAACGCTTCGCTCGCTCTGTTCCGGGGACGTTCGTGTGAGCGAGCTCGTCGACGAGCGCGACCTCTGGACGCCGCGCGATCACGGCCTTCGTGTCGAGCTCGGAGAACGCGGCTCCCCGGTACGTGAGCCTCTGAGGCGAGATCACCTCGAGGCCCGTCAGCGCCTCGATCGTCTTCGGCCGTCCGTACGTCTCGACGAGACCGACCACGACGTCGGTCCCGCGCTCGCGCCGACGCAGTCCCTCGCCCAGCATCGCGAAGGTCTTGCCCACGCCCGGAGCGGCTCCAACGTAGACGCGGAGGGGAGCGCGCTTCGCGGGCTCGGCCTGCTCGCTCGTCCATGTCGTCTCGAGCGGGCGGTCCGCGACGACGTGCCCTGAGAGCGACTCGACCGACTCCGAGCCCGCGTCGGGGAGCTCGGTTGGCAGGTCCGGGATGCTCACACAGCCATCATTCCACAGCGTCGGAAGCGGTCTCCGCCCCCTTCGCGAGCCGCCGACGTACCCTGGCCTCATGACCCTCCGGGCGTTCTTCGGCGACTACCCGCTCGAGCACTCGACCGAGCCGATCGAGGGCTGGCGGGCGTGGCGCCTGCGCCGAGCGCCGAGCGGGATCCGGATCGCGCCGACCACGCCTCGGCCCGACTGGGAGCCCGGGGTCCCGATCCACGCGACGTGCTCGGGCGCCTCGACGCGCGAGTACATGATCTACAACCCCGAGCTCGAGGAGTTCCACCGGAGCCCCGAGCCCGGCTGCACGTGCGGTGTCCACGCGGCGAAGGACCCGCTCCGGCTCCGGCGATCGCGGCCCGGCAAGACCGCGGGCGTCGTCGGGACCGTGGCGATGTGGGGTCGCGTGATCGAGCACACCAGGGGCTGGCGCGCCGAGTTCGCCTACCCCGCGCGCCTGCGCCTCGTCTGCGTCTGGTGCCTGTGGAAGGGCGAACTCCCCGGCGTGCCGGACCGCGTGCTCGAGCAGGGCGAGACCTTGCTGCCGGTGTGCGAACGACACATGGGTGAGCCGAAGGCGGTGGGCCGGGCGCTCGAGGTCGCGGTCGTGCAGAACGCGATGCTCGATGCCTACGGGGTGGAGCTGCTGCCCGTCGAGCTCCTCACGCGGGCGTGAGGCCGATCTCGGGCGCGACCTCCTGAAGGCCCTCGATCGCGACCGCGAGGAACTCATCGAGCGGCAGGCCGATGCCCTCCTCCACCCCGAGCACCTCGTCGCGGTTCACGCCGGGTGCGAATGCCTTCTCCTTCAGCTTCTTCTTCACGCTCGAGACCTTCATGCCGACCGCGAGCTCCGGCCGCACGAGCGCAGCGGCCACGAGCAGCCCCGCCACCGCGTCGGCGTGCACGATCGCCCTCGACATGAGGTCGGTGCGGTACTCGGCGAAGGCGTGCGCGAGCACGCCGTTCACCACCCGCTCGTCGACCCCGGCCTCGCGCAGCCACCCGGCCGCGACCTCCGCGTGGCCGACGCCGTCCTCGCCCGTGACGTCCTGGTCGAGGTCGTGGAACATCCCCGTCAGCCCCCACAGCTCGACGTCCTCGCCGAACCGACGCGCGAGCGCGCGCATCACGCCCTCGACCGAGATGAGGTGACGGACCGTGGTCTCCTTCAGCGTCTTCTCCCGGCAGAGCTCGAGCGCGGCGGCGCGTTCCATCATCCGTGCAGCTCCAGGCTGAACGGCACCGACGCGAGCACGGCCTGCGGCTCGAACAGCATCAGGCGTTTCACGAACAGCGCGTTCTGGTTGTGCAAGAGCATGTATCGCCACTTCGAGAGCACGAGCTCGGGGATGATCACCATCACGAGGGTGTCCGGTCGCCGGGTGAACCGGCGGACCTCCGCGAGCATCGGTCCGGTGAGGTCTCGGAACGGCGCCTCGACGATGTCGAGCGGGATCTCGAACCCCTTCTCCGCCCACTCGCGCTCGAGCCGGTACTCCTGCTCGGGATCCATGTCGAAGTAGATCGCTCGCGTCTCGCTCGCCTCCAGGGACTGCGCGTAGTTCACGGCTCGGATCGTCGCGTCGTGGATCGCCGAGACGAACACGAGCGCCACCGTTCGTTGCGGGATCAACGGGCGTCCGTCGGGACTGACGGTGGCCTTCGCGCCGGCCGGGAACGGGACGTCGGCGACCACCACGTTCGGCTCCCGCAGCAGCCCGGCCTTCAGGCGCACGAGCGAGCGACTCCGCACGAGGTAGGCGAGGATCCCGTGCCCTCGGACGACCTCGGGCACAACGACGGTGACGAAGTCCCGGTGCCGCGCGGCGATGCCGTGCACGAACCCGCGCATCGCGCTCAGCAGGTCACCTCCCTCGACGGGGAGCGCCTCGAGATCCGGGGCCCCGACCGCGAACCGCCGCCACCGCTCCTGGAGCTCCATCGGTACGGAGCCGGTGGCCGTGGGGAACACGGCTCGCAGGTCCGCGGGCCGGATCGAGCGCACGTACCCCACGGCCTCGGCCGTGGCCTCGTCCAGCCCGGTGACGACGAGGACGGCATGGTTGAGACCCGTGCCGCCGACCGTCACCCGGCCGCGGCGGAGCTCGTCGATGATCGCGGTGTAGTGCTTGTGGATCGAGAAGAACACGACCACGAGCATCGCCATGAAGCTCATCGAGAGCCACCCGCCGTCGTGGAACTTCGTGTACGTGACGACGAGGAGGACGATCCCGGTCGCCGTCGCGCCGATGATGTTGATCACGATCGAGCGCTTCCAGCCCTTCGCCGCCTCCGAGCCCTTGTGCTTTTCCTTCAGCCAGTGACGGACCATGCCGGTCTGCGAGAGCGTGAACGACATGAACACGCCGATGACGTACATCTGGATCAGGCGGGTGAGGCTCGCGTCGAAGGCGTAGATCATCGCGGAGGACGCGAGCGCGAGCACGACGATGCCGTTCGAGAACACGAGCCGGTCGCCGCGGTTCATGAACTGCCGCGGCATGAACCGGTCCCGCGCGAGGATCGACGAGAGCCGCGGGAAGTCCTGGTACGCGGTGTTCGCGGCCAGGATGAGGATCGCCGCCGTGAAGAACTGCACGATGTAGAAGCCGAACCCCCCGCCGAACACCGCCCACGCGATCTGCGCCGGGACCGAGCGGACGTCGCTCGCCACCGTGCCCTGGACGTGCGTGGCCAGCCACGAGATGCCGAGGAACATCGTCACCGCGATCACACCCATGATCGCGAGGGTCTCGGCCGCGTTGCGCGCCTGCGGTCGACGGAACGCCGGCACCCCGTTCGAGATCGCCTCGACCCCGGTGAGCGCGGTCGCCCCCGAGGAGAACGCCTTCAGCACCGCGAACAGCCCGATGGTGGTTGCCGCCGTCGCGGCCCCGTGGATCGGCTCGACGGCCTGGGTCGTGGGGCAGCCGCCGAGGCACTTCCCGAAGCCGAGCACGATCATCACGAGGATCGAGACGACGAACCCGTAGGTGGGGATCGCGAAGATCGTCCCCGACTCCCGCGCGCCCCGGAGGTTCGCGAACGTCACGAACCACACGAAGAAGATCGACAGGAGCACCCGGTGGTCGTTCGCCCACGGGAGTGCCGACCCGATCGCGAACACGCCGGCCACGATCGACACGATCACCGTCATCATGTAGTCGACGAGCAGTGCGGCCGCCGCGATGAGGCCCGGGAGCGTGCCGAGGTTGTCCTTGCTCACGATGTAGGCACCGCCGCCCGAGGGGTACGCGCGGACCGTCTGCCGGTACGAGAGCACGACGATCGACATCAGGGCCGCGATCGCGATCGAGATCGGCATCACGAGCCCCTTGAACGCGAGGCTCACCAGCGTGAGCTGGATGAAGATCTCCCCCGTCGCGTACGCCACGGACGACAGCGCGTCCGATGCGAACACCGGCAGCGCGAGGACCTTCGGCAGCAGGGTGTGCTCGAGGTGGTGGCTCGACATCGCCCGGCCGACGAGGAGGCGCTTGAACACGCCGCCGGACGGAGCGGAGGGCTTCGTGCTCGTCGCCATCGGCGCGATTCTAGTGACGCGCTCGGTGAGGCGAAGGCCTCATCCCTCGGCCGGCTCCGCGATCCACCGGTAGCCGACGCCGGGCTCGGTGAGGATGAGGCTCGGGGCGGCCGCCGCGTCGCCGAGCTTCTTCCGGAGCGCCCGGACGTAGACGCGCAGGTAGTGGCTCTCCTGGCCGTACCCCTGACCCCAGACGCGACGGAGAAGCCACTGGTGGGTGAGGAGCTTCCCCGGGTTCGCGACGAGCGCCTCGAGGAGCCCCCACTCGGTCGGCGTGAGGTGGACGGGCTCGTCGCCGAGCGTGACCAAGCGCTTGGCGAGGTCCACCCGCAGCTCGCCGAACCGCTGCGCCGGCGGTGCGGGCTCCTCGGCGTGCGAGCGGCGGAGCGTCGCCCGCAGGCGCGCGATGAGCTCCTCCATCCCGAACGGCTTCGTGACGTAGTCGTCGGCTCCAACGTCGAGCGCGGCGACCTTGTCTGCCTGCCGGTCCCGGACCGAGAGCACGATCACCGGCACCTCGGAGAACGTGCGGAGCCGGCGGATCACCTCGGTGCCGTCGAGGTCCGGCAGGCCGAGATCGAGGAAGACGAGATCGGGCGCGGTCTCGGCGGCCGCGAAGAGCGCCTCCTCGCCGGTCCCGGCCGTCTCGACCTCGTACCCGTGTCCCTGCAGGCTGGTCCGCAAGGCACGCCGGATCTGCGGCTCGTCGTCGACCACGAGCACGCGCGTCACGGCGCCACCTCCTGGGCCACCGGAGCGCCGTCGCGAGGCAGCTCGAAGACCACGGCGGTCCCGCCCGACGGCCCGCCCTCGACCCGGATCCGGCCGCCGTGCGCGAGCACGACGGCCCGCGCGATCGCGAGGCCGAGCCCACTCCCGCCGCGACCACCGCCCGCATCGGCGCGGTAGAAGGGCTCGAAGACGCGCTCGCGGTCCTCGAGCGGGACGCCGGGGCCTTGGTCGACGACGCGGACCTGCACCCCGTCGCGCCACGCGGCGACCGATACGAGGACCTCGCCGCCGGGGGGCGAGAACCGCGCGGCGTTCTCGAGCACGTTCGAGAGGACCTGGTCGACCTGGACCGGGTCGATCATCACCTCGGGCAGGTCCGGCCGGACGATCGCGCGGACCGACACTGCCGCCAGCACGTTCCGCATCCGGTGAAGGACGGAGTCGAGCACGTCCTCGACGGCCGTCGGCTCCCGGGCGGGCTGCAGGGCGCCCGAGCGCATCCTCGCGAGGTCCACGATGTTGCCGACGAGCCGATTCAGCCGATCGGTCTCCTCGAGGACGGTCTGGAGCAGCTCGCGCTCCTGGTCGGGTTCGAGGACCCCGTCGCCGAGCAGGCTCGTGACGCTCGCCTTGATCGACGCGAGCGGCGTCCGCAGGTCGTGCGTGACCGAAGAGAACAGCGCGGCGCGGAGCTGGTTGGTCTCCGAGGTCAGCCGGTGCTCCTCGAGCTCGCGGTCCAGACGTGCCCGCTCGAGCGCGATCGCCACCTGCTTCGCGCACGACCCGAGCAGGCTGCGCTCGGCGTCCCGCAGCGGACCCGCCCCCTGCGCCCGCACGGCGACGAGCGTCCCGAGCATGCCGCCCCCGAGCGTGATCGGCATCTCCAGCCGGGGGCCGTCGGCTCCGCGCTTCGAGCCCTCGACGTCGACGTCCTGCCCCGCGACGTTCGCGTGGATCTCGCACCGGATGAGGTCGAAGGGCGGCAGGAGCGCGTTCGCCAGATCCCCGAGCCGACGCTCGAGCGGCTCGGCCGAGAGCAGCTTCGACGCGAAGAAGTTCAGCAGGTTCGCCTCGCGCTCGCGGCGGGCGGCCCGGGCTCGCTCGTCGAGCGCTCGCGCGAGGAGCGTCGCGACCACGGTGGCCACGACGAGGAAGACGAGGAGCGCGATGAGGTCCTCGGTCTTGCCGACGCGGAAGGTGTCTCGCGGCGGTGTGAAGTAGTAGTTCAGCCCGAGGAACGCGAGGACCGAGGCGGCGAGACCGGCGAGCAGGCCGCCCACCGCCGCGGCGACCACGACGCCGAGCATGTAGATCGACGCGGCGCTCTCCCGCCCTCCACTGAGCGGGAGCGCGAGGATCGTCGCGGCCGCCGGCGCGAGCACGGCAGCGGCGATCGTCCGGACCCGTCCCACCGCGCGCATCGGGCGCAGGATGTCCCGTCTCACGTCTTCACGCTAGTCGCTTTCACGGCATCTTCACGCGCCGGCGCCCCGCCTTCACGCGCCGCTTACGCCGACGAGACGACCCTGGAGGAGGAGCACACGAGGAGCGCGAGATGGCGACCGAACTGCAGCGAGAACCGGACGCGAGACCGCGCGTCGGCCCCGCGCCGGCCGAGATCCAGCCGCCGAGCGTCGGCTACGGGCTGAAGCGGTTCGTCCTCGGCCCTGCGCTCCCGACGTCGCGCCTCGCGCACGAGCGGCTCCGGAAGTTGGTTGCGCTCCCGGTGTTCGCGTCGGACGCGATGTCCTCGGTCGCCTACGGAACCGAGGAGATCCTCCGGGTGCTCGTACCCGTGGCGGGGGTCGCGGCCTTCTCGCTCGTCTTCCCGATCTCGCTCACGATCGGGTGCCTCCTCGTGATCCTCATGTTCAGCTACCGGCAGACGATCAAGGCCTACCCCTCCGCGGGCGGCGCGTACATCGTCACGAAGGACAACTTCGGCCTCCTCCCCGCCCAGGTCGCCGGGGTCGCGCTCCTGACCGACTACGTCCTGACGGTCGCGGTCTCGATCTCGGCAGGGGTCGCCGCGATCGTCACGGCAGCGACCGCCCTCTACCCGTACCGCGTGCCGATCGCGCTCGGGTTCCTCCTGATCCTCGTGTGGGGGAACCTCCGTGGTGTCCGCGAGTCCGGACGGATGTTCGCCTTCCCCCCCTACCTGTTCATCGCCGTCGTGATGACGATGCTGCTCTGGGCCGTCTACCGGCTCACGCTCGGCGGCGGCATCCCGCCGATGGCACACGCGAACCTCCCGGCCTCGCCTCCGGACGTGGGCCTGCTCTCCGGCGTCGCGCTCTTCATCGTCCTGAAGGCACTCTCCTCCGGCACCGCGGCCCTCACCGGCGTCGAGGCGATCTCGAACGGTGTCCCGGCCTTCAAGCCGCCGGAGTGGAAGAACGCCCGCCATACCCTCGTCGTGATGGGGACGATCCTCGGGACCATGTTCATCGGGGTGAGCTACCTCGCCCATCGGCTCCAGATCACCCCGGATCTGAGCGACCGACGGACGGTGCTCGGGATGATGGCGGAGCGGATCTTCGGCAGCAGCGCCGTCGGGCACGCGGGGTTCCTCGCGCTGCAGATCCTCACGATGGCGATCCTCGTGCTCGCCGCGAACACGTCGTTCGCGGACTTCCCTCGTCTGGCGAACTTCCACGCCGGTGACGCGTTCCTGCCGCGTCAGTTCACGACCCGCGGGCACCGCCTCGTCTTCTCGAACGGGGTGATCGCGCTCGCGGCCGCCGCCGGGGTCCTGATCGTGCTGTTCGATGCGAACGTGACCCGTCTGATCCCGTTCTACGCGATCGGGGTGTTCACCTCGTTCAGCATGTCGCAGGCCGGGATGGCGAGGCGTCACCGGCGCCTGCGCGAGCCGGGATGGCGGCTCGGCCTCGCGGTGAACGGCGTGGGCGCCGTGGCGACCGGCATCGTGACGATCGTCATCGGGGTCACGAAGTTCCCGGGTGACGCGGCGATCCTCGTGCTCGTCCCCGCGATGGTCTGGCTCCTCGTCCGCATGAACCATCAGTACGAGCGCGAGTTCGAGGAGCTCGACGAGGACCTCGAGCCGTTCGACCGCTCGCGACAGGTCCCACCGATCGCGGTCGTGCTCGTCGACGCCCTCGACCGCACGACGACGCACGCGCTGCAGTACGCGAAGACGATCAAGGCGGCAGACGTCCGCGCGGTCCACCTCGAGCGGGACCCGGCCACGACCGCCGAGCTCGAGCGAGCATGGGCGGGCCTCGTGAGCGGTGTGCCCCTCGACGTCGTGCTCGGCGAGGGCGACCCCTCGAGCGCGATCGCCGGGTACGTCGCGGCGCTGCCGCGCGGTGCCGAGGTGAACGTCATCGTCCCGGGACCGGCCACGATGGGCCGCCGGGAGCGCCTGCGCCGCTGGCGTGAGGGCGCCAACCTCAGCCGAGCGCTCCTCCCGTACGTCCGCGCGCGGATCACGCTCGTCCGCGACCACCCCGGACCCGGGCATCCCCTCATCGACTCTCACGACGGCAGGACCCGCCTTCGCCTGACGCCTCGATTCGCGCACGAGGTCGTCGTCCTCGTCGATCGTGCGGACCGCGCGTCGTTCCGGGCGATCCGCTACGCGATGTCGCTCGGGGCGGACGACGTGTGGGCGGTGCACGCCGCGGTCGACCAGCACAACCAGGAGACGCTGATCCGCCGGTGGATGGAGCTCGGCGTCCCGGTGCAGCTCGATGTCGTCGAGTGCTGGGACCGCAACGTCGCGAGGGCCCTCGAACGACAGGTCGCCGATCTCGTCGGCCGCGGACGTGAGATCACCGTCGTGATGCCGAGGCGCGACCACGCCCAGCTCCGCGGCCGCATCCTGCACGACCGGACGAGCCGGAAGATCCTGAAGGCGCTCGGCCGCTACGAGCACGTCGACATCGCAGTCGTCCCGTACTTCTTCGCCAAGCGCCGCCCACCGGTCCGGCCCGCTGACGTGCCCCTCGGCCAGGCAGTACGCTGACGAACCGATGAAGATCGTGATCATGGGCTGCGGCCGCGTGGGCATCCTCTTGGTCCAAGAGCTCTGCAAGGCGGGCCACGAGGTGGCGGTCATCGACAAGAACGCGAGCGCGTTCGACCGGCTG
>JBLNAW010000046.1:0-3526 GCA_050259555.1 Solirubrobacterales bacterium | reverse complement strand
GGCACGACCTCCCGCTCACCTTCCAGGAGACCGTGGACCTCATCGGCAAGGGACTCGCCGAGCGCCTGCGCGAGCTCACGATCGCGCTCTACCAGCGCGGCGCCGAGGTCGCTCTCGAGCGCGGGATCATCGTGGCGGACACGAAGTTCGAGTTCGGGTTCGCGCAGGGCGAGCTGATCGTGATCGACGAGGTCCTCACGCCGGATTCCTCGCGTTTCTGGCCGGCCGACGGGTATCGGCCCGGCCGCGCGCAGCCCTCGTTCGACAAGCAGTCCGTGCGGGACTGGCTCGACGCGAGCGGCTGGGATCACGAACCGCCACCGCCGAACCTGCCGGCCGAGGTCGTCGGCAAGACGGCCCTCAAGTACCAGGAGGCCTACGACCGGATCACCGGAGAGAAGTTCGAATGGTACCGCCATCGCATGGGCGTCATGTCCGATCAGGACTGGGAGCGGTGCGCGGTGGACCTGGAGCGATTGCGGACGGAGAGGGCATGAAGCATCGATTCGAAGTGGTGATCTCGCTGCGACCCGGGTTGCTCGACCCGCAGGGCAAGGCGGTCGAGGGCTCCCTCCCGGCGATGGGCTGGACGAACGTGAGCGAGGTGCGCGTCGGCAAGCTCGTCGTGCTGACGGTCGAGGCGGACTCGGAGGACGACGCGCGCGCGCAGGTCGAGGACATGTCGCGGCGACTGCTCTCGAACCCCGTGATCGAGGACTTCCGCATCCTCACCGTCGAGGTGGTCCCATGAGCCCGAAGATCGGTGTCGTGACGTTCCCGGGCTCGCTCGACGACCGGGACGCGCTCCGCGCGATCGGGTTCATGGGCGGCGAGGGCGTCTCGCTCTGGCACGCCCAGCGCGATCTCCGCGGTGTCGACGCCGTGATCCTGCCGGGGGGGTTCTCCTACGGCGACTACCTGCGATGCGGTGCGATCGCGCGCTTCGCGCCGATCATGGAGGAGGTCGTCGCCTTCGCGGGCGCCGGCGGTCCCGTGGTTGGGATCTGCAACGGCTTCCAGATCCTCTGCGAGGCAGGGCTGTTGCCGGGCGCCCTCATCCGGAATCGCTCGCTCCGGTTCATCTGCCGCGTCGTCGGCGTGCGGGTCGAGACCTCGCTCTCGCCGCTCACCGAGGGGCTCGTCGCGGGCGAGGTGCTCCAGATCCCCGTGAAGCACGGCGAGGGTCAGTTCGTCGCCGACGCCGGCGAGCTCGGCCGGATCGAGGGCGATGGCCTGGTCGTGTTCCGCTACTGCGCGCCCGACGGGACCGTGGACGACGCGCACAACGTGAACGGCGCCGCGAACGCGATCGCCGGCGTGCGGAACCCGGCGGGCAACGTGGTCGGTCTCATGCCCCACCCCGAGCACGCCGTCGATCCCGACGTCGGGCCGACCGGCGGCCAGCCGTTGCTCGCCTCGCTCCTGTCCCGCGCCCTCGCGAGGGTGTGAGCGCCGTGCCCGAGCCGCTGCACCGAGCCCTCGGCCTCACCGACGACGAATACGACCGCATCGTGGCGACGCTCGGGCGCGAGCCGAACCGCAACGAGCTCGCGATGTACGGCGTGATGTGGTCCGAGCACTGCTCGTACAAGTCCTCCAAGGTCTACCTCCGCACGCTGCCGACCGAGGGCTCCCACATACTCGTCGGCCCGGGTCAGGACGCCGGGGTCGTCGACGTGGGGGACGGGCTCGCGGTCGCCTTCAAGATGGAGTCGCACTCGCACCCGAGCGCGATCGAGCCCTACCAGGGCGCCGCGACCGGCATCGGCGGCATCGTGCGTGACATCATCTCGATGGGCGCCCGTCCGATCGCGCTCATGGACCCCCTGTACTTCGGCCCGCTCACCGAGTTCCGGAACCGCTGGCTGCTCGAGGGGGTGGTCGCCGGCATCGGCGGGTACGGGAACTGCATCGGGGTGCCGACCGTCGGCGGCGAGGTGCGGTTCGCCGAGCCCCACAGTCTGAACCCGACGATCAACGTGATGTGCGTCGGCATCGCGCCGGCCGAGCGGCTCGTGACCTCCTCCCGGCAGGTGCACGAGGGCTCGATCATGGTGCTGTTCGGCGCCTCGACGGGCCGTGACGGGATCGGCGGTGTCTCGGTGCTCGCGTCGCGGACGCTCGAGGAGGGCTCGGAGGAAAGTCGCCCCAGCGTGCAGATCGGCGACCCGTTCGCCGGCAAGCTCCTCATCGAGGCCAGCCTCGAGCTCGCCGAGCGCGACCTGCTCGAGGGCCTGCAGGATCTCGGCGGCGCCGGTCTCACCTGCGCGACGAGCGAGTCCGCCGCCCGAGCACGCATGGGCGCCGAGCTGAACCTCGACGTCGTCCCGCTCCGGGCGCCCGACCTCGAGATCTTCGAGATCCTCACCTCGGAGTCCCAGGAGCGCATGCTCGCGATCGTCGAGCCCGCCAAGGTCGACGAGGTCCGCGCGGTCTGCTCGAAGTGGGGCCTCGCCTCGGCCGTGCTCGGTCGCATGGTGGCCGGGGAAGGCCTGCGCTTCGTCATGGGAGGCGAGGTCGTCGTCGACGTGCCGGCGCGCTCGCTCGCCGACGAGGGTCCGATCTACGACCGGCCGGTCGCCGAGCCCTCGTGGCTCGCCCCGCTCCAGGAGGACGACCCGACCTTCGCTACCGTGACCGCGGACCCGCGCGAGGCCTTCCTCGAGGTCCTCGGCTCGGCGAACGTAGCCTCGAAGCGGTGGGTGTGGGAGCAGTACGACTCGCTCGTGCAGGGCGGCACGGTGCTCGGGCCCGGTGCCGATGCCGCGCTCGTGCGGATCGAGGGCACGATGAAGGCGATCGCGCTCTCGACGGACGCGAAGGGGCGCTTCGGGTGGCTGGACCCGTACCTCGGCGCCGCGCACGCCGTGGCCGAGGCCGCCCGCAACGTGGCGATGACGGGCGCGACGCCGCTCGCGATCACGAACTGCCTGAACTTCGGCAACCCCGAGCGGCCCGAGGTGATGTGGCAGTTCGCCGAGTCGATCCGCGGGATGAGCGATGCGTGCCGAGCCCTCGATACGCCGGTGACCGGCGGGAACGTGAGCTTCTACAACGAGTCGGGCGACTCGGCGATCTGGCCGACGCCGACGATCGGGATGCTCGGCCTCCTGGACGACCACCGGCTCGCGGTTCGGATCTCCTTCCCGCCGGCACGGTCGGTGTACCTGCTCGGCGAGACGTTCCCGGAGCTCGGTGGATCCGAGTTCGCGGAGGTCGTGCTCGGCAAGGTGAGCGGTCGCCCGCCGGCGCTCGACCTGGAGCGCGAGCGGGCGCTCCATCGCCTGATCGCCTCGGCGGCGCGAGCCGACCTCTTGTCTTCGGCCCACGATTGCGCGGACGGCGGTCTCGCCGTCGCCCTCGCCGAGAGCGCGATCTCGGGCGGGACGGGGTTCGCGATCTCGCTCCCCGGCGACGTGCCCTGGTACGCGACCCTCTTCTCGGAGTCGGCGTCGCGGGCGGTCGTGTCCGTCGCGCCCGAGCGTGCGGCGGCGCTCGAGGGCCTCGCCGCCGAGCACGGGATGCC
>JBLNAW010000045.1:0-11020 GCA_050259555.1 Solirubrobacterales bacterium | reverse complement strand
GCTCCGGCCGTCGGCCGCGGGGCGCGAGATCCGGACCGCCGTGGCCGCCGCGGCGAGCACCCGAGCGCCCACGAACGCCGCCGGCACGGCCAGCACCCCGGCCAGGAACCCTCTCCTCGAGCCCTGATCGGCCACGTCCTACCTCCGTAACGTTGAGCGCGTTGCTAAAGGAATAGCGGATGCTGCGGCGTGTGGGACGGGGACGAAGGTCCCGCGAGTCCCGGGACCCGAGCGGTCAGCCCTCGAGCTCGAGCTCGATCTCGTCGTGGATCTCGACGCCGTCTCGGCCGACGAGCGGGATCTCGGGCTTGCGCCGGCGAGCTCGGTCGACGGCGCCCTCGCGGATCTCGACGACGTGGAACCCGTGGTGCTCGTAGAAGGCGAGGGCCGCGGCGTTGTCGTTCGTCGTGACGACCCGGACGCGTGCGTGGCCGAGCTCGAGGAGCTCGTTCAGCAGGGCCGTCCCGATACCCCGCTCGACGTCGAGCGAGTCGAGGCTCACGATCTCGCACGTGTCGTCTTCGACGGCGTAGGTGAGCAGGCCGACGCGCTCGGCGTCCTCCTCGGCGACGAACCCCGCGAGCTCGGCCGGCTCGAACGCGACGTCGTGGACGATCATCGTCTCCGCGCCCCAGCGCTCGCGCATCAGGTCGCGGATCCAGCCTCGATCGTCCTCCGTGACGGGGCGGATCGCGAGCGTCTCGCCCCCGACCGGTCGCCCGAGCACCCGGCGAAGGACATCCTTCTCGGCCCGCGTGAGCCCCATCAGGAGCAAGACGGGGAGGTAGCCGACGGCGCCCGCCGCGCCGACGCCGGCCACGTGCACGATCACCCCCGCGTCGGACAGGATCGCGTTGGCCCCCAGCATCGCGCCGAGGCATGCGGCGGCGGGCACGAGCAGCTTCGCGTACGCGCGGTCGAACGGCTGGATCCCGACGTACCGCCACACGAGCGCGACGCGCAACGTGTTCGAGAGCCCGATCGTGACGGTCTGCGCGATCGCGGCGCCCTCCGTGCCGAACCTCGGCACGAGCACGACCGCGAGCACCAGGTCGAGCAGGAACGACGCCGCGTACACGCCGAGATCCACGCCGGTGCGCCCGACCATGATCAGGATGAAACCCACCGCGCCGACCGACACGTTGACGGCCTGCCCGATGAGCAGGATCCGCAACTGCCCTTCGCCGCCGGCGAACGTCGCGCCCCCGAACACCCGGAGCAGCGGTCCCGGCACCACGAGCAGGAGCGCGAGCAGCGGGATCGTGCCGGCCATGGTCCATCGCGTGAGCAGCTTGAAGAGCTTGTCGAGGCGCTCGCGCTCGCCGCGCGCGTGGAGGTCCGCGACGAACGGGCTGAACATGTAGCTCACGGCGGTGAGGAACAGCACCATGACCTGACCCACCCGCACCGCGGCCGAGTAGACGCCGAGCTCGGCCGCCGTCACCGAGCCTCGCGTCACGAACACCGACGCGACGAAGTAGTCCGTCCAGAAGAGCGCTTGCGACAGGAGGGCGGCTGGGGCTCGGGGGGCGCCGAAACGCACGAGCCGACGGGTCTCGCCGGGCTCGGCCTCGACCGAGCCGAACGGCAGCGTCTCCTTGTGCCAGAGCGCCCACGCCGCGACCGCGGCCACCCCCCAGGACGCGGCGTACGCGAGGACGGTCACGCCGACCGTCTTCGAGAGCTGCCAGCCGACCAGCATGAGCCCGATCCACAGCAGCGGCTGCCCCACCCATTGCACGTAGAGCGTGTGACGCATGATCTTCAGCCCTCGGCTGCCGCCGAGCGCGACGAACGTGAGCGCCACGAACGGCAACGCGAGCGCGGCCGCCTGGATCGCGGCCTTCGAGCCGGCCTCGTCGGCGAACTCGCGAGCCAGCGGCCCGGCGAACACGAACACGATCACGGCCGCGAGCCCGCTCGCGACGCCGGCGACCGCGAGCGCTCGCAGGCCGATGCCGCGGACCCGTCCCTCGCGCTCGGCACCGACCTCGATCGCGATCCGCCGGACCGCGGCCATGTCCATCCCGAAACGGGTCGCGGCCGCCCCGATGAACGCGAACTGGGTCGCGAGCGTCACGACGCCGAGCGCCTCGGCCCCCGTCGCCCCTCCGCCGAACGAGCGCGAGATCAGCACGTTCGCCGCGAAGGTCGCGAGCACGAAGACGCCGAGGCCCACGATGTTCTGCGCCGTGCCGGCCAGGATCACGGCCTGGTCGCCGCCGCGCTGCCCTCCCCGGAGCCGGCCGATCCGCGCGCCGAGGCTCACGCGGCCGCCGCCGGGCGACGGAGCACCTTGCCCGCCATGCGGAGCGCCGCCCGACGCTCGGTCGGCTTCAGCCCGAGCGCGAGGAGCGTCGCCACGTACGCAACCCCCCCGAGCGCGAACGACCCGACGAGGTCGACGAGCCACTTGCGGTCCGGGATCAGCGCGTCGCCGAGGAACATCCCGAGCGCGCCGGCGAGCGTCGGCACGATGAGCCGCAGGTACGCGGCATCGAACGGCCAGATGCCGAGGAACCGGCGGACGAGCAGCAGGCGCGCGATCGCGCTGAACGAGAGCGTCAGCGCCTGCGCGATCGCCGCGCCGCGGATGCCGAGCACCTCGGGCCGCGCGAGCGTGAGCGCGACGCCGACGTCGATCGCGAACCCGCCCATGTACACGAGCAGGTCCCATCCGGTCCGGCCGGCCATGATCAGGATGAACCCGACCGTGCCGACCATGACCGGCACGATCATCCCGACGATGAGGATCCGGAGCGCCGCCTCACCCTGCACGAAGTCGTGGCCGAAGATCCGCAGCACCGGCCCCGGCGCGATCGCGAGCAGCAGCAGTACCGGGATCGTCGCCGCGAGCGTCCATCGCGTGACCTGCTTGTAGAGAGCGTCGAGACGCTCGCGCTCGCCGCGGTGGTGCAGGTCGGCGACGAACGGGCTGAACGTGAGGGACACGGAGGTGAGGAACAGGAACAGCGACTGACCGGCGCGCAGCACGGCACCGTAGATGCCGACGTCGGCGGCGCCCTCGTCGCCGCGCGAGGACATCAGCAGCGAGAGCACGAAGAAATCGGTCCAGAAGATGAGCTGACTGAACAGGGTGGCCGGGGCTCGGAGCGCGCCGAAGCGCAGGAGCGAGCGCGAGCCCTCCTCGGGGATGCCGGGCCCCGTGAGCTCGCGCGGGAAGCGGCCGGACTCCTTCTGCCAGCCGAACCACGCGATCGCGAGCGCGAGCGCCCACGACGCGCCGAACGCGAGCGAGGTCATCCCGGCCGTTCGCGAGACCGACCACAGCGCGAGCGCGAGCACGATCCATCCGATCGGCTGGGCGATCCACTGCGAGTACAGGGTGAAGCGCATGATCTTCAGCCCTCGCGTCGCGCCCATGTAGGTGAACGCGAGGGCGGCGATCGGGATCGTCAGGGCAGCGGCGCGGAAGGCGGGCTCGGCGATCCCCGGGAGCGCGCTGAAGCGGTCGGCCAACACCCCCGAGAGCACGAACGACAGGGCCGCGAACGGCAGGCTCACGGCCACGGCGATCAGGGCCGAGCGGCGGACGAGGCCTCGGGTTCGTGCCGGCTCGTCCCGCCCGACGAGGATCGCGACGAGCCGCACGTTCGCGACGTCCATGCCGAAGCGGGTCGCGGCGGCCGCGATGAACGCGAACTGGGTGGTGAGCGTGACGACGCCGTAGGCCTCGTCGCCGAGCTCACGGGTGAACAGCACCTGCGCCGCGAACGTCGCGAGCGCGCCGATCGCGAGCCCGAGCACGTTCTGCCCGGTGTTGCCGAGGATGATGCGCTGGTCGCGGCCCTTCTCGGGGCCGGCCGCGACGCCGGTGCCCTGCTCGACCGCCTCGCCGTCCATCGGGGCGCAGTATGTCGGAAACCGCGAGCGCTAGACCACGACCTCCGGCAGCGCGTCGATCCCGGCGTCCTTGGCGATCGCCTCGACGAGACCCCGGAGCTCCGCCTCGAGCGCGGGGTCGAGCGAGGGACGCTCGTACGCCTCGAGCAGCGCGGCCGTGCGCTCCTTCGCGCGCGCCCAGGTGTCGAGCCCGCCCGACTGCAGCCACCCGCGCGTCGAGTCGCGGTCGATCACCTTCGAGGGCACGTGCTGCTCGAGACCGAACAGATCCTTCGTCGCCCGCTGCTTGAGGAACTCGCCCTTGAAGGCGATCCCCTCGAACAACTCGAGCGCGAGGGTCTCGGTCCGCGGCTGCACGCCGGCGAGCAGGCGCTTGGCCATCGCGATCGCCTCGGCGTCGACGACGAGCTTCTCGGGACTCTGGCATGCGAGGAAGTCGAGCATCCCCGCGCCCGAGATCATGTTGATCCCCGCGAGGGCGCCGATGACGGCGGTGATCCCACTCTCCATCCCGGCCTGCGCGTCGACGATCTTCGCGTCGCTCGCGCCGAGGTACGTGTGCGTCGGCAGCCCGAGCGACTTGCCGACCTGCGCATAGCTCGCGTCGATCATCGCGGTCTCGATCGCGCCCATCGGCGTCGTGCCCTTGCGCATGTCGAAGATCGCGGGGGCGCCGCCCCACACGATCGGCGAGCCGGGCTTCGCGAGCTGGTGGATCGCGATGCCCGAGAGGCACTCGGCCGCGTGCTGCACGATCGAGCCGAGCAGCGTGACGGGCGCGGCGGCGCCGGCGAGCGGCATCGAAACCATCTCGGCCGGCACGCCGGCGCGCGCGAGCTCGATGAGGTTCTGCGCGCCGAACGACGACCAGATGAGCGGCGGAGACGGGCAGACGTCGAAGACCGCCTGCGGCTTGCGGGCCAAGGCCTCCCGGCCGCCGGCGAACACCGCCAGCATGTCGATCATGTGCTGGAGCGTGGTGATCGAGAACGCGCCGGTGACGATCGGGCGGCTCGAGTGCATCAGCACCGCGTACAGGCGCCAGAGGTCACCGATCTCCTTCGGGATCTCGTCGCAGACGATCGCGGTGGACTGCGCGTCGAGCTCGGGGAGCATCTCGGCGACCTTGACTAGGCGCACGAGGTCTTGTGTCCGCGAGGGACGGTGCTCGAGCGTCTCCGGATCCAGCACGTGGACGCCCGAGGAGCCGGGATCGAACTGGACGGCATCGCCGCCGTAGGTGACCGTCGGCTCTCCGGCGCGGTCGTGGAGGTGGAACTCGCGCGGGACGGTCTCGAGAGCGGTCCGCACGAGGTCTTCGGAGAGGAACGCGACGTCGTCGTCGGCGCGGGCGCCGGCGTCGCGCAGGAGGGTCAAGGCCTCGGGCGCTTGGACCTTCACGCCGTGGTCGCGGAGCAGGACGAACGCCTCGTCGAGCACACGCTGGACGAGGTCGGAGGTCAGCAGGTCGAGCCTCGGCTGCATCGCGGTCACGCTCCCACCAACTCGCGCGCGAGGGAAACCGCGCGGGCGGCGTCCTCGCCGAAGCCGTCGGCGCCGATCTCGGCCGCCCACTCCGGCGTGCAGGGCGCGCCCCCGACCATGACCTTGACCTGCTCACGCAGGCCGGCGGCGGCGAGCGCCTCGACCACCTCGCGCTGGCCGGTCATCGTCGTCGTGAGGAGCGCGCTCACGCCGACGAGGTTCGCGTTGACCTCGCGGACCTTGTCGACGACGGCCTCGACCGGTACGTCGACGCCGAGGTCGAACACCCGGAAGCCCGAAGCCGAGAGCATCGTCCCGACCAGGCTCTTGCCGATGTCGTGGATGTCCCCGTGGGCCGCGGCGAGGACGACCGTGCCGTGGATCTCGCGCTCGGCGCCGGTGCGCTGCATCTCGGGCTCGAGGACGGCGATCGCGGCCTTCATCGCCTCGCCGGCGAGCACGAGCTCGGGCAGGAACATGTTCTCGACGGCGAACTCGCGGCCGACGTGATCGATCCCGGGGACGTAGCCGCGGTCGATCGCCTCGAGCGGGTCGACGCCGTTGGCGATCGCCTCCTGCGCGAGGCCCGCCGCCGTCTCGGCCTCGCCCTCGATGATGCTTCGCCCCATGGCCTCGAACAGGTCCTCACGCTGCATCTCCGTCGCTCCTCCTCGGGATCCGCGGCTCAAAGCGTGACGCGGACGGGCGTTCCGAGGGGGTGCCGGATGGCTAGTCACGCAGGGCCGGTGGTCCCTCGGCCTGACTGGAGGTCACCGACGTGGAGCTGGGTTGGCCGGGGCCAACCGGTTGACGATCGCCGTCACCCTCGCGCACGGGTGCGTATCAACCCCCTTGATACCGAACACGCAGGACGCAGCCATCAAGGGGGTTGATGCCGGCCCGCTGCGGAGACCCCTGCATCACATCAACGGGTTGGCACTCGGCACGGCTCCCCCGACAGGCTCAGGGCTCCGCGCGCATGAACCAGATGTGCGGGCCGCCGCCCGGCGCGTCCTCGGCCCGCTCGAGCGCGAACCCGCGACGCTCGTAGAAGCCCACGTTGTCCGGTCGCGAGGTGCACAGGAACACGGGCGCGCCCTCGGCGCGTGCGAGCGCGAGCCCGTGCTCGATCAGCGCCACGCCGAGCCCCGATCCCCGCGCCCCCGCCTCGACCGCGATGTGGTCGAGGTACCAGTGCGGCTCGGTGGGGCGGGCGGCCTCTGCCCACGCCCAGAAGGACCCGTACTCGGGGGAGGCGTCCTCGTCCGCGAAGGTCAGCTCGTCGAACTCGGCCTCGGTGCCGGGGGGCACCCAGAGCGCGACCCCGGCGCCCCCGTCCGTCGTCCACAGCCATCCGTGCTCCGCGGTGGACCGGTCGAAGTCCTCGAAGAACGCACGCACGCGCTCCTCGCGGCCCTCGCCGGCAACCGTCCATCGCATGATCGCGTCGTCGACGAACGCATCCGCCAGGAGCGTCGCCAGCGCGGGAACCTCATCGACCGTCGCGAGCCGGACCTCGGTCACGCCGGGATGCTACCCGCGGAGAACGGCGGCTCAGGCCCCCGGCGGTACGTACCCCGTCTGGATGCCCCGAGCCTCGTCGACCTCGCTCGGCGTGAGCAGCTTCACGGTCTGGATACCGGCGGCGCCGGACGCACCGACGGCCATCGCGATCGCGGCGGCGGTGGTATCGCCCGGCAGATCCGCGATGACGTAGGCGTCCGTCTCGCCGAACCCGAAGTAGAAGGCTTCGAGCGTCCCGCCGTTCGCCGCCGTGATCTCGCCGATCTGCGCGACTCGGGCCGCGGCTCCCTGCTTCAAGATCCCGCGGAGCCCGTCCTGCGAGTAGGACACCTTCCACATGTACTTGGGCATGTGCCCTCCTTCCTGCGGGTCGGCGAAGCGTACACGGTTCGGGTCCGTTCCGCGGATCGACGCGTACCATCCGCGCATGAAGCGCCTCGGTCCGGTCGCTCGGGCCGTCCTCACGTTCGTCCTGCTCGGGCTCGTGGTCCTCGCGGTCGTCGGGGTCGCCGGCACGCTCGTGCTCCGCCGGATCGCGACCGACCAGGCGATCGAGCAGGCGCGCGACTTCACCGCGTTCTCGGCCCGCGTCGTCGAGCGGCGCCTGAGCGACAGACTGCTCACGGGCGACGCAGAGGCGAGCGCCGCGATCGCCCTGGTCGTCTCGGATGTGGTGCTCCGGGACCCGATCGTCCGCGTGAAGATCTGGACGGCCGCGGGAGAGATCGTCTACTCGGACGAGAGCCGGCTGATCGGCGAGACGTACCAGCTCGGCGACGACGAGCTCGCGGCGATCCGCACCGGCGGTGTCACGGCCGAGCTCTCCGACCTCACCGCCCCCGAGAACCGCTACGAGCGTGGGCACGGCGATCTCCTCGAGGTCTACACGCAGATCGAGACGCCGAAGGGCACACCCTTGCTGTTCGAGACCTACCAGCGCTTCTCGAGCATCGCGAGCAGCCAGAGCGAGCTGCTCGCCACCTTCGCGCCGATCCTCGTCGTCGCGCTCGTGTCGTTCGCCGCGATCGAGATCCCCCTCGCGTACGTGCTCGCGCGACGCGTGCAGCGGGCACAGGCCGACCGGGAGAGGTTCCTCCAGCGCGCGGTCGACGCATCCGACCACGAGCGCCGCCGGATCGCCGGCGACCTGCACGACGGCCCCGTGCAGGATCTCGCCGGCCTGTCGATGCGGCTGTCGGCGGCGGCCGAGCGCTCGGGCGACGCCGAGGCCCGCGAGGTGCTCGACGAGGCCGCGACCGCTGCGAGGGCCAGCATCCGAACCCTGCGCTCGGCGATCGTCGGTGTCTACCCTCCCAACCTGGAGCAGGCGGGACTCGGGCCCGCGCTCGCCGACCTCTCGGCGCGGCTCGAGCACGAGGGTCTCGCGGTCGCGCTCGAGGTCGAGCCGCCGGAGGGCTTCGGCCTCGAGATCGACGAGATCCTGTACCGGGCCTGCCAGGAGGCGCTCCGCAACGTCGAGGCCCACGCCCGGGCGAGCCGCGTTGAAGTGGCCGTGCGGCGCGAGGGCTCGGCCGCCGTGCTCGAGGTCGCCGACGACGGTCGCGGCACCGGCGACGCGGACACCGCACGAGCGCGCGACGAGGGCCACGTCGGCCTGCAGATCCTCGAGGAGCTGGTGCGGGACGCGGACGGCTCGCTCACCCTGCTCCCGCGCGCCGGCGGCGGTACCGTGATGCGCGTGGAGGTCCCCGCGTGAGCATCCGGGTCGCGATCGCCGACGACCACCGCGTGGTCCGGGTCGGACTCGAGCAGCTCCTCGCGACCTTCGAAGACGTCGACCTCGTCGGTTCGGCCGAGGGCGGTGAGCAGGCGGTCGAGCTCTGCCTCGCCGAGCGCCCGGACGTGCTGCTCCTGGACCTGTCGATGCCCGACCTCGACGGGATCGAGGTCACCCGCCGCCTCGCCGAAGCCGCGCCCGAGACCCGGATCGTCGTGTTCACCTCGTTCTCCGATCGCGAGCGCATCGTGCAGGCGATCGACGCCGGCGCGATCGGCTACCTGTTGAAGGACGCCGAGCCCGACGAGATCCACGCCGCGATCCGGGCCGCTGCACGCGGGGAGGCTCCCCTCGCGCCGAGGGCGGCGGCCGCCCTGCTCGCCGAGCGCAGCACGCGCCCGGCCGCCGTCGAGCTCACCGCCCGCGAGCGCGAGGTGCTCGGCCTCGTCGTCGGCGGGATGGCGAACAAGCAGATCGCACGCCGGCTCGGCATCAGCGAGAAGACCGTGAAGGGCCACCTCACCAACCTCTTCCAGCGCATCGGGGTGGCCGATCGCACGCAGGCGGCCCTGTGGGCCGAGCGCACGGGCGCCCTGCGCGACTGACGTCCCGGGACCATCGTCCCGTTGTCCCGACCCCCGTCGCGAGCCCACCCTGGGGTATGCGCACACGCCTCGCGACCTGGCTGCTCGGACTCCTCGTCCTGACGATCGGCGCGAGCTCGGCGCTCGCGGGGGACGAGGTGCGCCAGCGAGGTTCGTGCTCCGGAGGCCCGAGCGACTGGCGGCTACGGGTCGAGCGCCAGGACGACACGTCGCTCCGCGTGCGGTTCGACATCGAGGGCGGCGCGTCCGGTCAGGTGTGGCAGCTGTTCCTCTCCGACGACGGTGAGCGGATCTACGCCGCCACGAAGGAGTCCAGCGACGGCGGCGAGGTCCGCGCTCGAAGGCTCACGGCCGATCGCGACGGGATCGACCGGATCAAGGCGACGGGCGTGAACCTCGACACCGGCGAGTCCTGTGCCGGGCGCGTCCGCGCCTGAAGTCCCGGGACCGTCGTCCCGTTGTAACCGAGACCCGCCAAGCCCGAGCCTGTTCGCATCCGCCGGATCGGCCGGTGGGAGACCGAAGGAGGTCGAGATGACGAAGCGGATCCTCGGAGTGGCCCTCGCCGGCGCGCTCATGCTGACCCTGGCCGGCGCCGTGCCCGCGTCGGCCGGGAACAACGACGTGACCAAGCGCGGGTCGTGCAGCGGCTCGAGCGAGTGGAAGCTGAAGCTGTCCCCGCAGGACAACGGCATCGAGGTGGAGTACGAGGTCGACTCGAACGTCACCGGCCAGCACTGGCGGGTGAAGATCTTCCAGAACGGCGACCGCATCTTCGCCGGCACCCGCCAGACGAGGGGCGCCAGTGGTTCGTTCACCGTTCGCATCGTCGCCGACGACACGGCCGGCACGGACGCGTTCCGCGGCAAGGCTGTCAACCGCTCGACCGACGAGACCTGCGTCGGCCGGGCATCGTTCTGATCTCGACGCGACCCGACGCGGTTCGGGAAGGAGGGGACGCGGGATCCGCGTCCCCTCCTCCGCGTCTCACCCGAGCACGTAGAAGTCCACGAACGGCGTCGTGAGGTGCCAGGTGGTCTCGGCGCCGGCCGGGATCGTCGCCATGTCGCCGACCCTTACCTCGATCGTCGGACCGCCCGAGATCTCGACCCGCGCCGCGCCCTCGAGCACGTAGAAGGTCTCCTTCGCGGGCAGCGTCCAGCGGATCGGCTCGGCGAGCGGCTCCGAGAAGCGCGAGAGCCCCGCCTCGACCCCTCCCCCTCGGTACAGGACCTTCGTCTGGCCGCCGACGTCGGGATCGGGCTCCCACGTCTCGTCCGACGCCCTCGAGACCCGCACACCGTCCGCTCCCATCGCGATCACCCCTCGCGCGCCCGCGCGAGCACGTGGTGGTAGGCGTAGCCGTCGCCCCAGGCGCCCTCGACGTCGTCCTCGACGGCGAAGCCCGCCTCGCGCACCCACGTCAGGACCTGCTCGATGCTCGGGTAGTAGTGGTAGTAGTCGTCGGGGTCGTGCCAGATGACCTCGCCGTCGACGACGGGCAAGCCGGCCGCTCGCGCCTCCGCGTTCGCCGCGCGGATCTCCTCGGGAGCGACGAGTTCGACGGTGAGGTACAGCCAGCCGCCGCGACGCACGGCTCGACGGAAGCGCTCGAGGACGACCGGCCACTCCTCCGGCGGGACGAACTCCATCGCGTCCGCGCACATCACACCGTCGAACGCGTGCTCGAACGGGAGCTCCTGGAGATCGTGCTTCTCGGTGGGGACGTCCGGGAACTTCGAGTGGGCCCGTTCCAGGTACGCCTCGGTGTGATCGACGCCGAGGAGCGAACGTCCGCTCTCGA
>JBLNAW010000044.1:0-11531 GCA_050259555.1 Solirubrobacterales bacterium | reverse complement strand
GGGCGCCGTCTACGCCGCGACGGCGATCGTGCTCGGCGGGGTGTTCGTGTGGCGGGCGCTGCGCCTGTGGCGCTCGGGCTCGGCCGGCGAGTCGATGCGGCTGTTCAAGTACTCGCTCGTGTACCTCGCGTTGTTGTTCGCCGCCGTCGCCGTCGACGCGCTGCTGCCGTTCGGCCGTCCGCTCGTGTGAGCCGCGTCAGTCCGACGACGCGCGCTCGATGAGGTCACGCAGGGTCTGCTCGTCGAGCGCGCCCACCACGCGGAACCGCATCTGCCCCCGGGCGTCGACGACGATCGTCGCCGGCAGGTACGGCACGCCGAACCGGAACGCGAGGCTCCCGGCCTGGTCCTCCAGGCTCGGGTAGGCGACGCCGAAGTCCTCCAGGTACGCGCGCGCGGCCGCGGCGTCGTCCCGGAAGTTCACGCCGACGAACACCGCACCGTCGGCGCCCTGTGCCTGCTGCACCGCCGACAGGGCGGGCTGCTCGCGACGGCAGGGGCCGCACCACGTCGCCCAGAAGTTCACGACGACGACGTGGCCGGCGTAGTCGGCCTCGGCGAACGTCGAGCCCTGGAGGGTCGTGCCCGAGAGCGCCGGCATCGGTCCCGAGACCTCGGTCACCCCGGCCGGTCCTGCGGCGGCCCCGCTCGAGCACGCGGACAGCGCCACGAGCAGGACGGGGAGGAGGCGCTTCACGCGATCCATGCTCTCACGCGATCCTGCGAGGGCCGGCGGGTCCCGGGGATGGGAAGGAGGTCGCGCTCAGGCGCTGCTCGGTGAGGGCGTCGGCGTCGCCATGTCCATCGTCGGACCCGGCGAGGTGCTCGCGCCGGAGGGAGCGCCGGTCCGGGTGGCGCCGCCACTTCCGCCGCCACCGCCGACGATCACCGTCCCGTTCATGTTCGGGTGGACGTCGCAGTGGAAGTAGTACTCGCCGGCGGGCAGCGGGGGAATCTGATACTCGGCCTTGCCCGGACCGGTCACGAGCTCTCCGCGGAACAGCACCGTGGCCATCGTGTCGTCCGCGAAGATCGCGATGTTGTGCTGGATCCCCGCGTCCTGGTTGTCGAACACGATCGTCGAGGCCGTGTCGGCGGGCAGCGCGATCGTGTCCGTGTCGAACGCCACGTTCTGGGCCGTGACCGTGACCGAGGGGCCCCCGCCCCCGCCGCCGCTCTCCGCGGCCTCCATCGTCCCGGTCATCGTGGGGTGCACCACGCAGTTGAAGGCGTACGTCCCGGCGTCGAGCGCCGGCACGTCGTACGTGGCCTTCCCCGGACCGGTCACCAGGTCGCCGGAGAACAACGGGGTGCCGGTGAAGTCGGGGTTGTCGAAGATCTGCACGTTGTGCTGGACGCCGGCGTCCTGGTTCGTGAACACGATCTGGAAGGGCTTCCCGGCGGGCACCGTGATGCTCGTCGGCTGGAAGGCGAGGTTGACCGCGACGATCTCGAGCGAGGTGCCGCCTCCCCCGCCGCCACCGCCCTCGCCCTCGGTGCCGAGCGAGGCCACGGCGATCCCACCCGCGAGCATCGCCACGCCCGCGACCGCGCCCACCATCCCGCCGAGGCTCGACAGGCGGACGATCTGGCGGCTGCCGAGCACCGACGCGACGACGACGATGGCGACCGCGACCGCGAGCGCCGTGACGGTCGCGGCGTCGTGCGAGGCCGACAGCAGGATCCGCGAGAACCCCCACAGCACCCCCCCGATGATCACGAGGATCCCCACGGGCAGGAGGATCGGCAGGACGAGACGGTCCCGGGTGGTCTTCCTCACCGCTCCATCAACCCCGCTCGGACGTCGCGCTCGACGCCGGTGAGCTGCACGGCGTCGAACCCCTCGCGGGAGTCACGCGCGTACCAGCGGAACCAGATCGTGATGATGAAGCCCCAGAGGATCGCGCCCCCGACGAGCTTCATGATGAGCCCCGCGATCAACTGGTCTTCGAGCGGCGAGATCCCCCAGATCCGGGGGAAGGTCGCGTAGATCGGGTAGAGCGGCGTGTGCCCGAACGTGAGGAACGAGGCGGGGATCGTCGGCGCGAGCGACTGGAGGAACAGGTAAAGCATCTGGCTCGGCGGCGAGAGCGCCGGCACCTCGGGGAGCGGCGACATCACCGGCCACCACATCACGATGCTCGAGCCGACGATCAGCACGTGCAGGGCGAAGTGCAGCAGGTGGGCCTGCACCGAGGCCTCGACGACCGCCGGCCAGTGGATGAACAGCAGCACGGCGTTGAACAGCACGAGCGCCACCAGCGGCCGAACCAAGAAGCGGAACACGACCTCGATCGGCCGGAACCGCAGGAACCCGCGCCACATCCACGCCGGGATCCCCGCGATGAGCATCGGCGGGGCGACGAGGGAGAAGAGCATGTGCTGGACCATGTGGACGGCGTACAGCCGCTCCTCGGCGAGGTCGTGCAGCGGCCACGACGAACCGACGAAGAGCACGAGCATCCCGAGCGAGAACAGCAGCCGCCGGCGCCCGAGTCCCTCGCGCGCCGAGGGGTCCCCCTCGACGCGCCGATGGACGGCCAGCAGGTAGGCCGCCCAGAGCCCTCCGAGGAGCAGCACGACGTCGGGATGGATGTGGAAGCTCGGCATCGTCTACGAGGCGAAGGTCCGGAACATCAGGAGGACGGCGATGTACAGGGTCGTCGCGCCGGCCAGACCCAGGAGGAAGAACCGAGCGTAGGTCTTGCTGTCGAACCGCAGGTGCATGAACCACAGGACGACGAGCGAGAACTTGATCATCGAGAACAGGAACAGGAGCGGGATGAGCAGGTGATGCTCGCGGATCCAGTCCATGTAGTAGATCGCGACCTCGGCGGCCGTGACGAGCCCGAGGATGACCGCGATCCGGACGTACTCCTTCGGGCTCGGGTGCCGAACGTTCCGGCCGCGGCTCGGCGTTCCAGTCGGGCCGTGCCCGGCCGCCGGGCTCTGCTCCGGCTCTCGATCGGTCGTCGTCTCGACCTGCTCCACCACGCCCCCCTACCGTCCCGTCGGGATCAGGTACACGACCGTGAAGATCACGATCCACACGATGTCGACGAAGTGCCAGTAGAGCCCCACGAGCTCGACCGTGAGCGAGTCCTCTTGCGTGATCTGGCCGCTGAACGACAGGGAGAAGACCGACAGCAGCATCAGGATCCCGATCGCGACGTGCATGCCGTGGAACCCGGTCAGCACGTAGAAGGTCGTGCCGAACAGGTTGGTCGTGAGGCTCAGGCCTTCGCGGTAGAAGCTCGTGAACTCGTACACCTGGCCGCCGACGAAGGTCATGCCCAGCATCGCCGTCGCCAGGAGCCACAGCCGCATCCGGCCGAGGTCGCCCCGCTGGATCGAGGCGAGCGCGAGCACCATCGTGAGCGAGCTCGCGAGCAGCACGAAGGACGACACGGACGTGTACGGGATGTCGAACACGTCCTTCGGGTACGGCCCAACGACGCTTCGTCCGCGGTACACGACGTAGCTCGTGATGAGCGCCCCGAACAACAGGACGTCGGAGGCGAGGAAGATCCACATCGCGAGCTTCGTGTTCGGCAGGCCGGTGCTGGTGGCCTCGTGCTCGCTCTCGAACGGCTGCACCGCGGCGGCGTCCTGCATCGCTTCCTCCCCCTACTCCGCCGAGGGCTCGAGCGCCCACCCGAACAGGCCGGCGAGCATGACCGTCACACCCAGGCCGGCGAGCCACCACGAGAAGATCAGCCCGAAACCGAGGACGAACAGCCCGAGCGAGGCCACCAGGGGGAAGTACGAGGGCGACGGCATGTGGATCCCGGGGGCGCCTCCATGCACGGGCTCGTGCTCGGTCACCGTCCCGGCACCGCCGGCCGGAACCGGCACGACGTGACCGCCCTCGGTCTCCGCGTACTTGCGGTGCCAGGCCTCGTCGAGGGCGTGAACGACGGGGATCTCGTCGAAGTTGTGCTCGGGCGGGGGTGAGGCCGTGACCCACTCGAGCGTCCGCGCGTCCCACGGGTCGGCCTCGGCGCTCATCGGCTTGCGTCGAGTCAGCACGACGTTCACGAGGAACACGGCCACGGCCACGGCGATCGTGAAGGACCCGATCGTGGACACGAGGTTCCAGAAGCCGAGCCCCAGCTCCTTCGGGTAGGTCTGGATCCGCCTCGGCATGCCCTGGAGCCCGAGGACGTGCATCGGCCCGAACGTCAGGTTGAAGCCGATCAGGATCGTCCAGAAGTGGATCTTCCCCAGCGTCTCGTTCAGCCTGCGCCCGAACACCTTCGGCCACCAGTAGTACATGCCGGCGAACAGCCCGAAGATCGCGCCCCCGAAGAGCACGTAGTGGAAGTGCGCCACCACGTAGTACGTGTCCGTCTGCTGGTAGTCCGACGGCACGACCGAGTGCGTGACGCCCGACAGCCCGCCGATGACGAACATCGAGACGAACCCGATCGCGAACAGCATCGGCGTCGGGAACGTCAGGTCGCCCTTCCACATCGTCCCGAGCCAGTTGAAGATCTTCACCCCGGTCGGGATCGCGATGATCATCGTGGAGATCCCGAACGCCGTGTTCGCGATCGGTCCGAGCCCGACGGCGAACATGTGGTGGACCCACACCCCGAACCCGATGAAGCCGATCGCGATGCCGCTGAAGACCACGAACTGGTAACCGAACAGCGGCTTGCGGCTGAACACTGGCAAGACCTCGGACACGATCCCCATCGCCGGCAGGACCAAGATGTAGACCTCGGGGTGGCCGAACAGCCAGAACAGGTGCTGCCACAGCACCGGATCGCCTCCCGCGACGGAGTCGAAGAAGTGCGTCCCGAACCGCTTGTCGAAGAGCAGCTCCACGAGCCCGACCGTGATGACCGGCAGCGAGAACGCGAGCAGGAACTGGACCACGAGGCTCATCCACACGAAGACCGGCATCCGGAACAGCGTCATGCCGGGAGCCCGCATGTTGAGGATCGTGACGGCCAGGTTCACCGCCGAGACCGTCGAGGCGATCCCCGCCATCAACAGACCGATCGCGTAGAACGTCATCCCCCTCGTCGGGTCGAGCACCGAGTTCGGCGCGTAGCCGAACCAGCCGCCGTTCGGCGCGCCGCCGAGGAACCAGCTCGAGTAGATGAAGACGCCCGCGAGCAGGAACGCCCAGTAGCTGAACGCGTTCAGCCGCGGGAAGGCGACGTCGCGAGCGCCGATCATCAGCGGGACCAGGTAGTTGATGAAGGCCGCCGAGAGCGGCATCACCACCAGGAAGACCATCGTGATCCCGTGCATCGTGAAGATCTGGTTGTAGGCCGACGGCGAAAGGAGGTGCTCGTTCGGCTGCGCGAGCTGGAGGCGGATCAGCAGCGCCTCCGACCCACCGACGAGGAAGAACGCGAAGGCCGTGACGCCGTACAGGATCCCGATCTTCTTGTGGTCGACCGTGGTGACCCAGCTCCAGAAGCCGGTCGTCGCGGTCGGCCGCCGGAACAGGCCCTTGGCCCTGCCCTCCGCGGGAACGCTCACGCTCGCCATCGGTCCCCCGTCACGTCAGGCTCTGCAGGTAGGCGACGAGCGATCGGATCTCGTCGGGGGTGAGGTTGTAGTTCGGCATCCACGACCCCTGCTTCACCGAGGCGGGGTTGGCGAGCCACTTGGAGAGGTCCTCGACGCTCGCGTTGTGGAGCCAGCACCCCGCGAAGCACTCGCGGCTCGCGAAGTGCGTGAGGTTCGGCCCGCCGTTCGCGGTGAGCGGGTTCCCGCTCGCGTCCTTCACGCCTTGGATCGCGTGACACGCGATGCACTGACCGTTCAGGAACACGTCCATCCCGGTCGCCGCGGCCGAGCCGGGCTCGGGCGTGACGGCATCTGCCTGCTGGTTGCGGACCCACGCCGCGTAGTCCGACGGGGACCGCGCGACGACCGCGAACTTCATGTACGCGTGGGCCAGGCCGCAGAACTCCTTGCACTGGCCCGAGTACCTCCCCGGATGGTCGGCCTGCAGCACGAGCGTGTTGGCCTGCCCGGGCACCACGTCTTGGGTTCCGGCGAGCTCGGGCACCCAGAAGGAGTGGATCACGCTGTCGCCGACGCCGGCGGGCACCTGCCCGTTCGGCGGTCCCGTCTGGCACTCCGAGGGGGCGGGCTTGCTCTCGTACCCGAGCCCGACCGCGCACAGGGTGATGTGGACGGGCCGGCCCGTCGGGATGACCAACTCGTTCGCGGTGACGATGCCCTCGTTCGGGTAGTCGAACTCCCACCACCACTGGTGCGCGAGCACGTTCACCTCGAGCACGTTGCCCTGCGGCTCACGCGCGAGATCGAAGATCGTGGTGACGGTCGGGACGGCCACGCCGGCGAGGATCAGCGCCGGCAGGATGGTCCACGCGATCTCGAGTCGGGTGTTCCCGTGGATCTGCGGCGGCATCTGTGCCGGCTGGTTCTTCCGGCGCCGATACCGGAAGACGAAGAAGATCAGCAATCCCTCGACCACGATGAACACGGCGGTGGCCACCCAGAAGACGGGGACGAACAGGTCGTAGGACTTCCGCGCGTACGGACCCTGAGGGTTGAGCGAGTCCTGGGGCGCGTTCGAGACGCACGCGGAAGCGAACACGGTCAGGCCGACGAGGGCCAAGACCAGCCGCGTCCGGGTACGCACGTCCCTCCAACTCCTCACGGGCTTGACTTCCGCGGGCACGGAAGCGCGGAGGACTGTAGCACGGCGGAAGCGGGGTCGGGCAAATCCCGTGTCACTTGGCGTACGAGTGGAGCCCGACGATCCACAGGTTCACGGCGTAGTAGGTCACGAGCAGGCTCGCGAACCCGACGAGCGCGATGACCGCCGCTCGGCGCCCCTTCCATCCCGAGGTCGCCCTCGCGTGCAGGTACCCGGCGAACACCACCCAGGTGACGAACGACCAGGTCTCCTTGGGGTCCCAGCCCCAGTACCGGCCCCACGCGCTCTCGGCCCAGATCGCGCCCGTGATGATGCCGAAGGTCCAGATCGGGAATCCGAACGCGATCATGCGGTAGGCCAGCCGGTCGAGCGTGGCGGCCGAGGGCAGGAACCCCCGCCGCGCCGGCGCGGTCGAGGCAGCGGGCTCGTCGGCACCGGCCTCGAGATGCGGCGGCGCGGCCTCGAGGTCGACCGACCCGCCCATGATCGGCACGACCGGCCCGGACCTGCGCTCGCGACGCTCCTTCACGAGATACAGGGTCGTGAGCACCCCGCCGAGCGCGAGCAACGAGGAGCTCACGATCATCGAGCTCACGTGCACCTGCCGCCAGTACGAGTTCAGCGCCGGGATCAGCGGCTCGGGGCCGACGTAGAGGAACAGGACGGCGACCGCCATCGTGACCACGACGAAGCCGAGCACGAACCCGCCCACCGTCCGGACCTTCGCGAGCCCCTCGATGAAGACGAGGTACGCGAGGACGACGAGGAACGAGAGCAGGACCGAGTACTCGTACATGTTCCCGAGTGGGATGCGCCCCGCCGCCGCTCCCCGAGCCACGATCGACACGACGTCCGCGCCGAGACCGAGGCCGGCGGCGGCCACCGAGGCGACCCAGACCGGCCGCTTCCGGAAGGCGAGGAAGTGGAAGGCCGCGAGCATGCCGAACAGGTAGGCGAAGAACGCCACGCTGAAGGCGTCGGTGGACAGCTGCGCCCAGGTCTCGGTGCTCACGACCCCACCCTTTCCTCGGACCCGCGCCGTAGCTCGCGGACGAGCTTGCCGAACTCCTCCTCGAACTGACTGCGCCGCTGGAGCGCGAATCCCCCCACCTTGAGGAGCGTCCCCGCGCCGTCCGGCTCGGCGGTCACCCACAGCTTGCGCCTCGACGTGTACAGCGCGGGCAGCAGCCCGAGGAGGATGAGGATAGCCGCCGAGAAGACGATCCACAGGCCCCGGTCGCGGGCAACCGTGAGGACGGTGTACTGCCGGAGCTCGGGGAAGCTCACCGTGATGCCGCGCCCGAGGTCCGCGGTCTCGCCCGCCCCGAGGACCCCGGAGTCCAGCGGTCGCATCGTCGAGGTGTCCAGGACGCCGGCGCTCTGAACCAGCTCCGAGCGCAGGTCGCCCTGATAGGCGTCCCAGGTCATCACGGGGGCGTACTCGACGAGCATCGGCATCGCCGTGCCCGTCTCGAGCAGGCCGAGGAGCCCGCGGCTGTCCGGCCACAGCTCGAGCTTGATCCCGACCTGCGGGTCCAGCGACGGCAGCTTCACCACGCAGTTCCACGGGACCTGGAGCGGGCTCACGTCTTCCGGCGCGGATCCCTGCTCGCAGACGACCGGGCCGTCGAAGATCGGTACCCCGTCCTTCTCGACCTTGATCACCGGTGCCCACCCGTACCCGAACTGGTAGAACCGCACGCCGTCCACCTCGGCGGGATGGTTCACCCGGATGTCGGCGTGCTCGAGCACGTTGCCCTGCGCATCGAGGATCGTCGCGCGCGTGACGAAGTCCCGCGGCTGGCCGGTCGTCCGGTACGAGGCCTGGAAGTCGTCGACCCGAACCTGGACGCCCGAGTGGTCCTCGCCGAAGAAGCGCCCCTCGCGGATCTGGCCGTCGTAGCTCGCGTGGGACTCGGTCCAGGTCTGGCCCTCGACGATGACCGCCTGACCGCTGAACCCCGTCCCCCGCCCCCAGATGATGCCGACGAGCAGGACGAGGAACGCCCAATGGAACATCAGGCTCCCGCCCTCGCGCCCGAGTCCCTTGTCCGCGGCCAGGCTGGGCGACCCGTTCGGGCCGCTCACACGGAACAGCCTGCGGCGGAGCGTCCTCCGTGCACGGCGGATCGCGAGCTCGGGCTCGCCGCCCACCGGGAACTCCGCGTAGTGCCGCATCACGTCGAGCTCCCGAGCCGGGGTGGGGCGACCCGTGAGGTTCCGCAGGAACGCCCGGGTGCGGGGCACGATGCAGGAGACGAGCGAGATCAGCAAGAGCGTGTAGAGCATCGTGAACCACCACGACCCGTACACGTCGAACAGGCCGATCTGGTCGTAGATCCGAGCCCGGAGCGGGTGATCGCGGAACGTCGCGGCGATCCGGGCGTTCGCGACGCCGACCTGGGGCACGAGCGAGCCCGCCACCGCGGCGAGCGCGAGCAGGAGGAGGAGCACGAGCGCGGTGCGCATCGAGCGCAGCGACCGCCAGACGAGGGCGACGGACCGGCGGAGGGAGCTCGGGGGAACGGTGGAGGAGGACATCGGGAACCGACGATCCTAGCGGGAAGACCTCGAGATCGCCCGGCTCAGATCGGGGGGTTGAACCTCGAGATCGTGCGGAGGAGCGGCGCGAGGAGCCGTGACCAGGTGTTCGTGAACACGAGGATCCCGATCGTCACCATGATCACGCCGGAGATCCCCGCGAACCAGTGGTAGTTGCGCTTCACGAAGGACAGGGCGCCCATCAGCCGGCGGATCCCCAACCCCACGAGCAGGAACGGCAGCCCCAGGCCCGCCGAGTACATGAACAGCAGGAACGCGCCTCGGGCCGAGCCGCCCTGCGCGGCGGCGATCGCGAGCACCCCTGCGAGCACCGGCCCGATGCAGGGGGTCCAGCCGGCGCCGAACGCGATCCCGAGCGGGAAGGCCCACGTGGGCCCGGGCTTGACCTTCGAGAGCAGAGGCCTCCGCTCCATGAACAGCGACGGTGCCCCCCACTGGAAGGCCTCGAGCAGCATGAGCACGCCGAACAGCACGATCACGAGCCCGGAGATCCGGATCCCCACCGGCGAGCGTAGGATCTCGGTCATCGTGGCCGTGAACGCCCCGAGCGAGGTGAACACGAGCGCGAACCCCGCGATGAAGAGCAGGATCGGGACGATCGGCTTCTTCGCGTCCGGTTCCGCGAGCGACGGGCCCCCGCCCGCGACGAACGAGAGGTAGCCGGGCACGAGCGGGAAGACGCACGGAGAAGCGAACGACACGACCCCGGCCGCGAACGCGAGCGCGGGCGCCCACCACGAGGACAGCCCTCGCTCGACGAGATCCGCGATGACGGGCAGCATGGCCCACCAGTGTAGAAGCGAAGGCTCTCCCGCCGGAGTGCCCGAGGGAGCGGGGGCGCCGGCTCAGTCAGGTTGCGACCGCGAGGGGTCCTTGCGATAGTGTGCGCCCGGCTCCGACAGGACCTCCCGAGCCGGACCGTACGGGTGATACACGGGTCCACCGCTATAATCGGCCGCGCCCGAGGGGGGACGAGAAGGACGTGAGGACGACATCCGCATGAGGGAACGGCTCCAGATGGCGAAGGAGCGGGCTGAGACCTTCCTGCGGGAGTTCGAGTGGACTTGGACGACCGCGGTCCTGTTCTCGATCGCATTCGTCTTCTTCCTGCTCATCACCGCCGTGATCATCCCGTCGTTCTGGATGTACTTCGCGGAGCAGAAGCTCGGTTGGGGCGGCCCGACGGACATCGAGGCCTTCCTCAGGGCGCCGCTCTCCAAGGAAGGGCTCATCGAGCTCCGAGACGCGATCGCGATGGGTCTCACGACCGGTCCGATCATCACCGTGCTGGTCGTCGCGGTGCTCATGCAGAACTGGCGGAAGAAGCTCCGCGGCCGGTCGGCCGATCGACCAACGGGCGGGTACCGCTGATGCCGTTCACGAAGACCGAGGTCGACATCCACACCGACTACGTGATCGAAGGTGTGGACGCGGCGTGGCTCCAGCAGGGCGTGAAGTCGCCGAAGCACCTCATGCTCGACCCGGACAACTGCATCCTGTGCCGGGCCTGCGAGGACGTCTGCCCCTGGAACTGCATCTACATGATGTCCACGGGCATCGTCGAGGACGCGGCCGACGACGCCGTCCAGGCCGAGGTCGGCAACGCCTTCGCCGTCTTCGTGGTCGACGACAACGCGTGCACCCGCTGCTCGGTCTGCGTCGACCGTTGCCCGACCGACACGCTGTACTATGCGCGGCTGCCGGAGGATGCCGGCGGACGACGCACGATGGCTGCCGTTCCGGCCTCGCAGAAGGCCGAGGAGTAGACGTGGGGAAGAGGAAGGGTTGAAGCTCAAGCCGCCGTCACCCGGAGCCGTCTTCGACCGCGTTCGGGATACCGAGGTCTGGAAGTCGATCTTCCGGCCGGGTTCGATCTTCCGGAAGGGCTACAAGGACACCTCGAGGGACCGAGCGCTCTCGACGATGAACAACGTCCTATACCACCTCCACCCCGTGAAGATGAAGCGTCACGGGCTGAAGCTGACCTACACATTCTGCCTGGGCGGCCTTTCCTTCTTCCTGTTCATCCTGCTCACCGTCACCGGCATCTTCCTCATGTTCTTCTACCGGCCGATGGCCGAGCTCGGTTCGGCACAGGCGTACACGGACATGCAGAACATCCGGACCTCGGTGTTCTTCGGCGACCTCGTTCGGAACCTGCATCGATGGGGCGCGCACCTCATGGTGCTCTCCGTGACGCTCCACATGGCACGGGTGTTCTACACCGGCGCCTACAAGCCACCGCGCGAGTTCAACTGGGTGGTCGGCGTCGTGCTCCTGTTCCTCACGCTCGGGCTGTCGTTCACCGGGTACCTGCTGC